>JAIEPX010000031.1 GCA_019748175.1 Gammaproteobacteria bacterium | reverse complement strand
ACCCTTTTTACTATGCGCACGACCGTGGGTGGTGTCCCCGGTTGTCTATTTAAAAATTTTTTTTAAACTACCCACCGGCACACACGACCCCTTCCTTCCCATTTGCTTGACCTCACTGGGAAATAGTGTGTATTCTAGCTTATCGCCATTAAATAAGCACTTCTCAATTTGGTTACCAATAAGAGGAAATGATGATGTATTATCCCGATGAGTTTGTAAATCAATACAGAAAATTTTTAGTACATAAGAATGCTACAGGAGAAAAAGTACCCAATTTAGATAGCCAAGTAGCTGATTTCAAAAATGCTGTTGATTATGCTAATTCTATTTTAGATAAAAAAAATTTTGAGGACTTTACTACGGAAGAGTTTTTAGATTTCATTCTACAAACTCATAAACGAGCTTGCCCTAGTCTCTACAAGACCCTTCCTAAAACTAAGATACCAGAATCACCAGGCGATTTTCGTTGTGATGATTCTTTAGAATTAATACCTCATCCCGAATCGCATAAATATTACACAGGAATTGGCTCTGAAAACATTTTTGAAATGACACGCTTTTTACGTCACCACGAAGCAGTAAAGGAAGCCGATATTGGCATCGAGTTTTTAAGTGGCTATTACAAGCTGTTATGGTCTCGTGATTTTGATGAAACTCAGCGTGCAGTTTTCAAGCGACGCGTTACCATGGATTACTTGACTAAAGACATGAATTCTTACGATGCGAATCGTTTTTTAGTTAAATACGCCGTGATTAGCAAACAACCAAATCCACCAAAAGAATGGGCTTTACCGTATTCTGAGGTCTCATCAAAACTGGATAGTCCTGTTACTGAGTTGGAAAAAAGTGCAGTAGGAAAAATATTTTGGATTCGCGACTGCATTAGCCTAAAAGAAAGAACATTGCAGTTTTGCGCTGATTTTCTCGATGCCAATAGAAAAGGCGTTGATCCTATTGAGATATTTGCTCGATTCTCACGCAGATTTATTCATATACATCCCTTCTTAAACGGTAATTCTAGAGACATGCACATCATCTTGAATCTTACAACCAGACGCGCAAAATTGCCTTATTTGTTTTTAGGAAATATTTTTCCTACACGAGATGAACTCTATGTAAACTATTTTCATCCGGTGAATGAAGATGACGTGTTGCCTAAATTTATTGATGCACTCCGAGATGCCGTTTCAATCGCACATAAAGAAGAACGATTACATCAAAAATCACAATCATCCATTAAATTACCAAATGGATCTTGGAAAATATACCCTAGGACAAAACAATCAGGAAATTATATTGGGCATCGGTTGTGCTTCTTTACATTTAGCAATGGTAACTCCGATGACGCAAATAAGTTGGTTGAAGATTTACAAGCGGATGGCTTCGATGCTCAACTTAAAAGTGCTCCCAGTGGTAATCCAAGTATTATAGTTGATCTAACAAATTCCAAATAATGTGCTCAGTGCTCAGGGGTCGTGTCTCCCGTTGGCTATCGTACAAAATCATTAAGGAAATATCCAACCCACGTTTCAAAACCCTGTATATAATTATTGCGAATGCTCAGATACTATTCAGTCATGGCAAGAGCACTGAGAATTCAATATCCTGGAGCATGGTATCATATCATGAACCGAGGTGCATGCCGGAAACCTATTTTTAATAACAATGCTGAGCGAATATTATTTTTGAGAGTGTTAAGTGAGGCAACACTTTCGCATCAGATAGAGATCCATGCCTATTGTTTGATGGGCAACCATTATCACCTGCTAATCCATACTCCAAAAGGAAATCTGGCGGAAGCCATGCATCAACTCGGAAGTGTGTATACAATTAGGTACAACAAAATTCATGGTACCGATGGCCCACTGTTTCGTGGAAGGTATAAATCAATTCTTGTTGATTCAGAAAATTATCTTATTCATCTTAGTCGATATATTCATTTGAACCCTATAAAACCCGGTTTCGCTGAGAACCCAGAGGATTATGTTTGGTCTAGCTACCAAGCTTATTTAGGAATAACTCCCAACCCACCCTGGTTATTTACACACGTTATCAAGCAATACTTCTTGAAAGAAACCTGGCCTTTTGAATACACTGAATTCACTAATGCAGGAAACTCTGATGTAATCGATGAATTTTATAATAAAACAAGAACACCCTCAATATTAGGATCAGATAATTTCATTGAAACAATAAAACAAAATCATAGCTATTTGGACTATTCAAACGAGGTGTCAGATAAAGTTATTCTCAAACCTACCATCGCTAATATTGTTGATGTTACTTCATATGTTTATGAGGTCCCATCATCCAAAGTTTATTGCTCACTCCGTGGGATAGAAAATACTCCACGACTTATGGTAATGCTAATTGCTAAAAAATATTTTGGCTACAAGCTTTCTGAGATTTTACAAGCGATGTCAATGCATAGTCAAAAAACTGTAGCTAGCAATATTGCGCGACTAGAAAAACTAATGGCAATAGATTCTTCTCTGGTGGATACGCGAGACAGAATACTAAATTTATTACAATAGCCAACGGGAGACACGACCCCTTTCCTCTCTGATATCATAATGAAAAACGTCAATTCTTGCATCTTTAAAAATATATTGACTATTACTAAAAAGTAATATATATTAATTCAATAGAGCAAATTAACTTAAAGACTTTATGAATATAAAGGAGCGTGCTATGAAACGGTCATTATTAGAATTTCGAAGAGCTTTTTCAACAGGCCTCCCCCTAATAAGTGAGATGGATAAACGCCCTCTCGTTAGCATCAGTAACAATTCATTTTATTATTATTTACTTAGCCTTGCTCATCCGGATTTCCAGCCACACTGGCAGCAAAAAAGAACCGCGTTCAAGCAATGTCTTATCATATCTCCTCCTTATTGGCTGAACAATGTGCATACCCATTTTCATTCTTATGACTGGGGGCACAACATCTTAGAATTGCCACATGCCGCTAGAGTAATTGCTAGCGATTTGTATCCTAACTACCCGGTAAAAAAGCCTATTACTTGGGAAATGTATCTCAACATAAGGCAACAAGCTCTAAAGTTTATACATGAGATTCCCAATGTTCAGCTTATCAACACTACTCCATTACCTATTCAGCAATCATCTCCTGGTAACTATGTGTTACCAACTCTTTCAGATAAACATTTACAGTTAACAACGGATACCTTCTTTTATAATTGGTGGCGGCAACCTGCGATGCACGGCTTGCCAG
>JAIEPX010000030.1 GCA_019748175.1 Gammaproteobacteria bacterium | reverse complement strand
AGGTCAGTAGCTCAATTGGCAGAGCGGCGGTCTCCAAAACCGCAGGTTGGGGGTTCGATTCCCTCCTGGCCTGCCAGTACATATAGTGTGAAAATTTGTGGGTGCGGTAAAATGGGGCAAAAAATTGAAACATCACCGGAGTCTACCGGTCGAGATCGCCTGATCTGGTCCGTCATTGTACTATTGGTCGGCGCGAGTGTTGTTGCTAATTATTATTATAGTGAAACTGCATGGGCTCTTCGCGCAGCCGGCTGGATATTAGTTGTTTGTTCTGCAGGTGCGCTCGCACTGCTAACAGCCCAAGGTCGTCACATCAAGGAATTTTCGAAAGAATCACGCATTGAATTACGCAAAGTCGTTTGGCCTACACGCCAGGAAACTATGCAGTCAACCATGATCGTCGTAATGATGGTTGTCATAACTGCGATATTACTGTGGGCAATTGATTCAGTGCTTATGTGGCTAATAGCGATGTTTACGGGGTAAATTTATGTCAGATGCTACTAAAAGATGGTATGTGATACAAGCGCGGTCTGGAAAAGAAGAGACAGTTGTAAAAATGCTTACTCATCGCGCAAATTTAGAAGGTATGGAGTACAAATTTGAAGAAATTGTAGTTCCTACTGAAGAAGTCGTTGAAATGCGTGGCGGAGTAAAGCATCGCAGTGAACGTAAATTTTTTCCGGGTTACGTCCTTGTTCGTATGGAAATGGACGACCAAACTTGGCATCTCGTTAAAAATACACCCAATGTTTTGGGTTTTATTGGTGGTGAAAAACCTGCACCTATTCCTGATGCTGAAGCCGATAAAATTTTACAGCGTGTTCAAGAAGGCGCTGAGAAACCAAAACCGAAAATATTATTTGAAGCTGGAGAAGTGGTTCGTGTTACTGATGGGCCTTTTGCAGATTTCAATGGCGTTGTCGAAGATGTCAATTACGAGAAGAGCCGATTACGCGTTGCTGTATTGATTTTTGGTCGATCAACACCGGTTGAATTAGAATTTAGTCAGGTTGAGAAAAGTTAACCTGAGAGTGCAAGCTCTCATTTTTGAGTGCTTGTTTTGATGGTGGTAACACCTAACGGGGAGCTAGTCAAAATATTGGTTAGCGTTTGTACCCAATTGGAGAGAGTGCAATGGCAAAGAAAGTGACGGCTTATATTAAGCTGCAAGTCAAAGGCGGCATGGCAAACCCAAGCCCACCTGTAGGTCCTGCTCTGGGACAACATGGTGTAAACATTATGGGTTTCTGCAAAGATTTTAATGCGCAAACGCAAAATCAGCACGGTATTACATTACCTGTTATTATTACGGTTTATGCGGATAAAAGTATTACTTTTGTCATTAAAGAGCCACCCAATACTTATTTTATCAAGAAAGAGTTGGGAATTGAGAAGGGTAGTGCTATTCCACAAACCGATAAGGTTGGAAAGCTCACTCAAGAGCAGTTGAGAAAAATTGCTCAAGCTAAAATGCCAGATTTGAACGCAGGTAGTATCGAAGCTGCGATGAAAATTATTGCGGGTTCAGCGCGAAGCATGGGTGTCGACGTTGAAGGAGGTAAACAATAATGACTACAAATAGAACTCCAAAAATTAGTAAACGTCGTCAGGCAATTAATAAGCTCATCGATTTTACAAAACAGTATCAACCACTGGAAGCTTTTGCGCTATTGTCAAAATGTCCTACTGCGAAATTTAAGAAGGGCGAAAGTGTTGACGTAGCGATTCGGTTGGGTGTTGATGCGAAAAAATCTGAACAGATGGTTCGTGGTGCGACGGTTCTTCCGAATGGTACTGGACGTGATGTGAGAGTGGCAGTATTTGCTCAAGGAGCAAATGCAGATAAGGCTAAAGCGGCTGGAGCAGATATTGTTGGATTTGAAGATCTGGCTGAAACGATTAAACAAGGTAAGATGGACTTTGACGTTGTTATTGCAACACCTGATGCCATGCGTATTGTGGGTCAGTTGGGTCAAGTATTAGGTCCACGTGGTTTAATGCCTAATCCAAAAGTCGGCACTGTTACACCTGATGTTGAAACAGCTGTCAAGAATGCTAAATCCGGTCAAGTTCGTTATCGAATTGACAAAGCGGGTATTATTCATTGTTCAATTGGTAAAGTTACGTTCACACCAGAACAGTTGAAGCAAAATCTTGATACATTGATTGCAGATTTGATTAAAGCGAAGCCAAGCATGGCTAAAGGTATTTACTTACGTAAAGTCACTGTTACGACCACGATGGGTCCCGGACTTGTTTTAGATACTGCTTCGCTAGCGTAGATTAAAAGAATTCGCGGTTTTAGACAGAAATGTCTATACCGTCGGAGACCGCAGGTGCGACTGCCCAATGGAGTTGCTTAATAGGTTACCTAGCCTGCGCAGGCGGTGAACTGCATTCTCACTCTAAGTTAGAGTCGAGAAATTAGATTCGCCAAATTGGGAGTCAGAATTGAATTCAGTGTCTGATGAAAGTTGGGACTGAGAGATTCTGATGTAATTGGAGGTTTATTGTGGCACTAAAACTTGATGCAAAACAGGCGATCGTCGCGGACGTTGCAAAGTTTGCAAGTAAGTCAATATTAGTGATTGCAGCAGAGTATCGTGGTTTAACGGTCGGTAAAATGACATCCTTCCGTTCTAAAGCACGAGACGCTGGTTTGCATGCGCAAGTGGTTAGAAATACTTTAGCCCGACGCGCTTTTGAAAATACTGATTTTGCTTGCATGAGCGAAGCTTTAGTGGGCCCAATTATTTTACTTTTTGCGCCTGAAGATCCAGGAGTTGCAGCAAGACTAGTACGAGATTTCGTGAAAGAAAATGAAATCTTTACTGTCAAAGCATTGGCAATGGGCGGTCAGTTGTTAGAAGCAAAACAGCTTAATGCTGTTGCTGATCTACCGACTCGTGACCAAGCTATTGCTATACTCATGTCGGTTCTACAGGCTCCAACTGTGAAATTGGTGCGTACTTTGGCCGAGCCGCACGCCCAGATGGTTCGTGCATTTGCAGCTGTTCGTGATCAAAAGAAAGCTGCTTAATAATTATTTTTTGTGAGGAGACATTATAATGGCAACATTATCAAGAGCCGATATTCTTAACGCAGTCGCTGAGATGAGCGTAATGGATATTGTTGAGTTAGTTAAAGATATGGAAGAAAAATTTGGTGTATCTGCTGCAGCGCCTATCGCTGTTGCTGCTGCTCCTGCTGCGGGCGCTGCTGCCGCTGTAGAAGAGAAAACCGAATTTGACGTCATCATGACTAACGCTGGCGCTAACAAAATTGGTGTGATTAAAGTGGTTCGTGAACTTACAAGTCTTGGCTTAAAAGAAGCTAAAGATTTAGTAGAAAGCGCACCTGCCACCATTAAAGAAGCTGCTGCTAAAGATGAAGCGGCGACTATCAAGAAGAAACTTGAAGAAGCTGGCGCAACCGTTGAGGTTAAGTAATAACACTTCGTGTGTTTTGAGTAGAGGAGAGAACTGTGTTTCTCTCCTCTGTATTCGGGAATCGCAAGTGTAACTTGAGGTTCCGAATAAATAGTAGACTGTAGTGGGTGTTGCGCCATGTTGCGCGGCACCCTAATTGATTTTGGTTTATTTAGAGTACGAGGATCACGCATGCCGACATTATCTGCTTCTGGACGACAACGTTCTACCACCCAGGCTTTATCCTACACCGAAAAAAAACGTATGCGAAAAACCTTCCGTAAAAGCAAGGAAGCAATGACCGAGCCGTATTTGTTAACAGTTCAGCTCGAATCATATGAGCGTTTTTTGCAGGCTGGTATCGCTCCGGAAGAGCGCGGAAATTTTGGTTTAAACGGTGCTTTCAAATCCGTATTTCCAATTGTTGGTTATTCTGGGCAAGCTCAACTTGATTATGTGAGCTACGAATTAGGTGAATCAGGATTCAATGTCCACGAATGTAAACTTCGAGGGCTTTCGTATGCAGCGCCTTTGCGTGTGAAAGTGCGTTTGACAATTTACGAAAAAGATAGTGCAGGCAACAAACACACCGTCAAAGATATTAAAGAACAAGAAGTATATATGGGTGAAATGCCTTTAATGACAGAAACGGGAAGTTTTATCATTAATGGTACCGAGCGCGTTGTAGTGTCACAATTGCATCGATCACCAGGTTTGTATTATGAACACGATAAAGGTAAGACCCATTCATCTGGCAAAATACTCTATTCCGCTCGTATTATTCCTTATCGTGGTTCTTGGTTAGATTTTGAGTATGATCCTAAAGATTGTATTTTTATTCGTATCGACCGTCGTCGAAAACTTCCAGCGAGTATTATTTTACGCGCGTTGGGTTACACTACTGAAGAAATTTTAGGTTTATTTTTTGACAATAATACCCTTCACATTCACGATGAATCTGTTGTTCTTGATTTAATTCCAGAGCGAATTAATGGTGAAATTGCACACGTTGATATTAAAGACAAAAAAGGAAAAGTTATCGTTCAGCAAGGTCGTCGCATTACAATGCGACATGTTAATCGAATTGCTGAAGCAAACATTAAAACATTGGAATTACCGTTTGAGTATATATTCGGTAAAACAATGGCAAAAACGTTGGTTGATAAAGAAACTGGAGAAGTCATTGCAAATGCAAATGATCCAATCACTCCTGAATTATTTAACAAATTCAAAGAAGCCAAAATTAAAACAGTCGAAGTTTTATTTACAAATGACCTTGATTGCGGTCCTTACATGTCTGATACATTGCGCATCGATCCAACCAGTAATCAATTAGAGTCTTTGGTTGAAATTTATCGCATGATGAGACCCGGCGAACCTCCTACAAAAGATGCTGCAGAAAATTTATTCCAAAATTTATTTTTTGTTGAAGAACGTTATGATCTTTCACCGGTAGGTCGAATGAAATTTAATCGACGCGTGGGTCGAGAAGGTTTCGAAGGCCCTGGCGTATTAATGAAAGAAGATATTATTGATGCACTTAAAGTGTTGGTTGCGATTCGTAATGGTAAAGGCGAAATCGATGATATCGATCACTTAGGAAATCGACGCGTACGAAGCGTTGGTGAAATGACTGAAAACCAATTCCGTATCGGTTTAGTTCGTGTTGAGCGCGCAGTAAAAGATCGATTAAGTTTGGCAGATTCAGAAAATCTTATGCCGCAAGATTTGATGAACGCAAAACCAGTTTCTGCTGCAATTAAAGAGTTTTTCGGATCCAGTCAGCTTTCACAATTTATGGATCAAAATAATCCGTTGTCAGAAGTGACTCACAAACGTCGTATTTCTGCCCTTGGGCCTGGTGGTTTAACACGCGATCGTGCAGGATTTGAAGTGCGTGACGTACATCCTACTCATTATGGTCGAGTTTGTCCGATTGAAACTCCTGAAGGACCGAATATTGGTTTAATTAATTCGTTAGCAGTTTATGCGCGAATTAATAGCTATGGCTTTATTGAAAGTCCATATCGTCGTGTTCTTAATTGTAAAGTCACCGATGATTTTGATTATCTTTCTGCGATCGAAGAAGGTGATTTTTACATTGCTCAAGCGAGTACTACACTCGATAAAAATGGAAAAATTATTGATGAGTTAGTTGCTTGTCGTTACAAAGGTGAATCAACTTTTGCATCCCCAGAACAAGTTAATTATATGGACGTTTCTGCGAAGCAAATTGTTTCGGTTGCTGCTTCATTAATTCCGTTTTTAGAGCATGATGATGCTAACCGTGCTTTGATGGGATCAAACATGCAGCGTCAAGCTGTACCCACTCTTCGTCCTGAAAAACCTCTAGTAGGTACTGGTATGGAGCATATGGTGGCAATCGACTCTGGTGTTACTGTAGTTGCAAAACGTGGCGGTATTGTTGACTCAGCGGATGCATCGCGAATTGTTGTGCGTCTCAACGAAGCAGAAACGTCATCAAGCGATGTGGGCGTTGATATTTACAATTTAACCAAGTTTCAGCGTTCTAACCACAACACCTGTATTAATCAAAGACCTTTAGTGAATGTGGGTGATGTTGTTTCACGAGGCGATGTGTTGGCCGATGGTCCTTCCACCGATTTAGGTGAATTGGCATTAGGACAAAATTTATTAGTCGCATTCATGCCTTGGAATGGATACAACTTTGAGGATTCTATTTTAATTTCTGAACGATTAGTGGAAGAAGATCGTTTTACTAGTGTGCATATTCAGGAGTTAACGTGTATTGCTCGTGATACAAAATTAGGAGCAGAAGAAATTTCTGCGGATATTCCTAATATTGGTGAAGGTGCATTATCGAAGTTGGATGATTCCGGTATTGTGTATATTGGTGCCGAAGTGGAAACAGGCGATATTCTCGTGGGTAAAGTTACGCCAAAAGGCGAGTCACAATTAACACCCGAAGAAAAATTATTGCGTGCAATTTTCGGTGAAAAAGCATCTGATGTAAAAGATACTTCATTGCGAGTACCGCCAGGAAGTAATGGTACTGTGATCGATGTTCAAGTGTTTACTCGTGAAGGTACGCAAAAAGATGAACGTGCTTTAGCAATTGAAAAAGCTGCTTTTGTGCGCATCAAAAAAGACTTAAATGACCAGCTACGTATTCAAGAAGACTCTATATTTTCTCGTGTAGAATATCTTTTAGTGGGTAAAACGGCAGCGGGTGGTCCGAATAAATTAAAAGCCGGTGCGAAAATCACTAAAACGTATTTGGATGAGCTCGATCGTTCAAAATGGTTTGATGTGCGATTGAAAAATGAAGAAACTACTGCACATTTAGAAGCGCATGAAAAGCAATTGAAGCAATTGCATAAAGATAATGAGAAGAAGTTAGATGCTGAACGTAAAAAATTGCAACAAGGTGATGATCTCGCTCCAGGTGTGATCAAAATTGTTAAAGTGTATTTGGCGGTAAAACGTCGCATTCAGCCTGGTGATAAAATGGCAGGTCGACATGGTAATAAAGGTGTAATTTCAACGATTGTTCCTATCGAAGACATGCCTTTTATGAAAGATGGCACGCCTGTTGATATCGTTTTAAATCCTTTGGGTGTTCCTTCGCGTATGAACGTGGGTCAAGTATTGGAAACACACTTAGGTTGGGCTGCGAAAGGGCTGGGATTGAAGATCGGTGAATTATTAGATAAACATGCGAAGGCCCCAGATTTACGAAAAAATTTATCTGCTATTTATGAGAGTGATAAAGATCAGTTATCTTCTCTAAAAGAGTTGAATGATGATGAAATTGTTCATCTCTCACAAAATTTACGTGCAGGTGTTCCAATGGCAACGCCAGTTTTTTCGGGTGCTAAAGAATCTGAAATTAAAGCGATGTTAGCGTTAGCGGGATTACCAGAATCTGGTCAAGCTACATTGTATGATGGACGAACAGGATTGGCTTTTGATCGACCAGTGACAGTGGGTTATATGTACCTACTGAAACTGAACCATTTAGTGGACGACAAAATGCATGCTCGTTCTACGGGGTCATACAGTTTGGTGACTCAGCAACCTCTAGGTGGTAAAGCGCAGTTTGGTGGACAACGATTTGGTGAGATGGAGGTTTGGGCGCTTGAAGCATACGGTGCTGCTTATACCTTGCAAGAAATGCTCACTGTGAAATCAGACGATGTTCAGGGTAGAACTCGGATGTATAAAAATATCGTGGATGGTGATCATCGTATGGAAGCAGGTATGCCGGAATCTTTCAATGTATTAGTGAAAGAAATTCGGTCGTTAGGTATTGATTTTAGCCTCGAGCAAGATTAACCGTTAATTAATTGGATAGTGGAGAATAGCTTTGAAAGATTTGCTGAATATTCTCAGGCGCGAAGGCGCGCAGGATTTTAATTCTGTCTCAATTGGTTTGGCTTCACCCGATTTAATTCGGTCGTGGTCATTTGGTGAAATTCGTAAACCGGAAACGATTAATTATCGTACTTTTAAACCGGAACGCGAAGGATTATTCTGCGCCAAAATTTTTGGTCCGATTAAAGACTACGAATGTTTGTGTGGTAAATACAAACGATTGAAGCACCGTGGTGTAATTTGTGAAAAATGTGGCGTTGAAGTTACGCTTTCCAAAGTACGTCGCGACCGCATGGGCCACATCGAACTAGCATGCCCTGTTGCGCATATTTGGTATTTAAAATCGCTACCATCTCGCATTGGTTTATTGCTCGATATGACGCTGCGTGATATCGAACGTGTACTTTATTTTGAAGCGTTTGTTGTAACCGATCCTGGATTAACACCATTTGAACTTGGTCAATTACTTTCTGAAGATGCCTATTTAGATGCATTAGAAGAACACGGAAATGATTTTGAAGCGCAAATGGGTGCCGAAGCTGTTCAAAAATTATTGCGTGGAATTGATATTGAAGCGCAAATTACTTCACTTCGTGAAGAATTACCGACAACAACGTCTGAAACTCGAAATAAACGCATCACAAAACGATTAAAAGTTCTGGAAGCGTTTTATGAATCTGGTAATAAACCAGAATGGATGATTTTGACTGTATTGCCTGTGTTACCACCCGATTTACGTCCGTTGGTTCCGTTGGATGGTGGACGTTTTGCAACTTCAGATTTGAACGATTTATATCGTCGCGTGATTAATCGTAATAATCGATTGAAAAGACTGTTGGAGCTCAACGCGCCTGATATTATTGTGCGCAATGAAAAACGTATGCTTCAAGAAGCGGTGGATGCATTACTGGATAATGGTCGTCGTGGTCGCGCAATTACAGGTTCAAACAAGCGTCCATTAAAATCACTCGCTGATATGATCAAAGGTAAACATGGTCGATTCCGTCAAAACTTATTGGGTAAACGAGTCGATTATTCCGGTCGTTCGGTTATTGTGGTAGGACCTACTTTGAAATTGCATCAGTGTGGTCTGCCTAAAAAAATGGCGCTGGAATTATTCAAGCCATTTATTTTCAGTAAATTACAATACCGCGGATTAGCGACAACCATCAAAGCAGCTAAGCGCATGGTGGAATTAGAAGAGCCGGAAGTCTGGGATATTCTTGACGAAGTGATTCGTGAACATCCTGTGTTACTCAACCGGGCGCCAACATTGCACCGTCTTGGTATTCAAGCGTTCGAACCTGTTTTGATCGAAGGTAAAGCGATTCAATTACATCCTTTAGTGTGTACAGCGTATAACGCCGACTTTGACGGTGACCAAATGGCTGTTCATATTCCGCTAACCCTCGAAGCACAGCTCGAAGCGCGTGCGTTGATGATGTCTTCAAATAATATTCTTTCACCTGCGAATGGCGAGCCTATTATTGTTCCTACTCAAGACGTGGTTTTGGGCTTGTATTACATGACGCGAGATCGTATCAACGCAAAAGGCGAAGGTATGGTTTTTGCAGATGAGGATGAAGTTCAGCGTGCTTATTCCGCTAGAGAAGTTGAGTTGCATTCAAAAGTTCGTGTGCGAATCACTGAATCAGGTATAACCACGCTCACCGAAACTACAGTAGGTCGTGCATTATTATGGCATATTATTCCTGAAGGACTTCCGTTTAGTATGATTAACCGACCGCTCACGAAAAAAGTGGTGTCGAGTCTTCTGAACAGTTGTTATCGACAATTAGGTCTAAAAGATACCGTTATTTTTGCTGACCAATTAATGTATACCGGCTTCCGTTATGCAACGGTTTCAGGTGTTTCAATCGGTATTAACGATTTGATTATTCCTGAAAGCAAAGCAGCAATTATTGAAAGCGCGGAAGAAGAAGTACGTGAAATCGAAAATCAATATGCATCAGGTCTTGTGACGCAAGGTGAGCGTTACAATAAAGTGGTGGATATTTGGTCCCACATTAATGAACAAGTCGCGAAGGCGATGATGGAAGGGTTGTCTACCGAAGAAGTACTGAATGCTAAAGGCGAGAAAGTCAGACAGCCTTCATTCAACTCAGTATTTATGATGGCTGATTCTGGTGCGCGAGGTTCTGCGGCTCAGATGCGTCAGCTCGCAGGTATGCGAGGCTTGATGGCTAAACCAGACGGCACCATTATTGAAACCCCGATTACGGCAAACTTCCGTGAAGGATTGAACTTACAGCAGTACTTCAACTCTACTCACGGTGCTCGTAAAGGTTTGGCAGATACCGCGTTAAAAACAGCTAACTCAGGTTATTTGACTCGTCGATTGGTTGACGTTGCGCAAGATGTTGTTGTGACCGAAGTTGATTGCGGAACAACGAACGGATTGACCATGACGTCCTTGATTGAAGGCGGTGATGTGGTTGAAGCATTGCGTGATCGCGTGTTGGGTCGAGTGACCGCTGAAGATTGTATTGATCCTAGGACCAACGAGGTTGTTGTTGAAGCCAATACAATGTTGGATGAGTCGATCGTTGATCTATTAGAAGAACACAGTATTGAACAGCTCAATGTTCGTTCAAGCATTACGTGTACTACCCGTTTTGGTGTGTGTGCGTTGTGTTACGGACGCGATTTAGCGCGTGGACATCTCGTGAATATTGGTGAAGCAGTCGGTGTAATAGCGGCTCAGTCAATTGGTGAACCTGGTACACAGTTAACCATGCGTACGTTCCATATTGGTGGTGCGGCTTCTAGAGCAACCGCTGTGAACAACGTCCAAGTGAAATCAGAGGGTACTGTTAAACTCCATAATATGAAGACCGTTAAACATGAACGGGGTCATTTAGTGGTGGTATCGCGTTCTGGTGAATTGGCGGTGATTGATACCAATGGTCGCGAACGTGAACGTTATAAAGTACCTTACGGTGCTAATATTATAATTGATAATGAAAGCAAGGTGAGCTCTGGTAAAGTCGTTGCACAGTGGGATCCGCATACACATCCAATTATTTCTGAAGTAGAGGGTCGCGCGAGATTTATCGATTTCGTGGATGGTGTCACCGTTACTCGTCAAACAGATGAAGTGACAGGACTTACTAGTATTGTTGTGATGAGTTCGCAACAGCGTTCGTCTGCTGGTAAAGAATTGAAGCCGATGGTGAAATTGGTGGATGCTAAAGGTAATGACCTTGTCATTCCTGGAAGTAATCAGCCAGCGCATTATTTCTTACCTAATGGCACGATTATTAATATTGAAGATAAAGCCAAGATCGGTGTGGGTGACATGATTGCGCGTATTCCGCAAGAAAAATCAAAAACTCGCGATATTACCGGTGGTCTACCGCGTGTAGCTGACTTGTTTGAAGCGAGAAGGCCTAAAGATGCCGCTATCATGGCTGAAGAATCAGGTGTTGTGGTCTTTGGTAAAGAAACCAAAGAAAAACGTCGTTTGATTATTCAAGGCATGAGCGAGAACCCGTTTGAGGAATTAATTCCTAAATGGCGTCACTTCACCGTATTTGAAGGTGAAAGTGTTGCCAAGGGTGAAGTCATCGCTGATGGTCCGTTGGATCCACACGATATTTTACGATTGTTGGGCGTTACTGCATTGGCGAATTACATCATTAATGAAGTGCAGGATGTCTATCGATTACAAGGTGTGAGAATCAATGACAAGCATATTGAAGTGATTATTCGTCAAATGCTTCGTAAGGTGAAGATCGCTGATCCTGGCGATTCTAAACTTCTGAAAGAAGAACAAATTGAAAAATATCTTGTTCAGCAGTCCAATGATATTGTGAATGAAAAAGGTGAAAGACCTGCGCTGTACGAACCCGTATTGTTGGGTATCACAAAAGCTTCTTTGGCGACTGAATCATTCTTGTCTGCAGCTTCGTTCCAAGAAACCACTCGCGTACTGACGGAAGCCTCTGTTAGTGGTAAGCGTGATCCGTTACTTGGATTGAAAGAAAATATTGTGGTAGGACGAATCATACCTGCGGGTACCGGATTTGCTTATCATCAACGCAGACGTGCGGGTGTTGAGGAAGAAGAAATTGTAATCGGTCCGAAGACAGTTTCTGCGAGCGAAGCTGAAGAGCAATTAAGTAAAGCTCTGCAATCTTCTGCTCGTGAGTCAGCGGCCGAAGCTGCAGGTGATACTGCTGCGGAATAAGTCTTTATTTTCTTAGTACTAAAAAGGGCAGTGTTACTGCCCTTTTTTTCTTCTGCATTTGTATCAGGTTAACGGAGTCTGGTGTCTCCTTTCGGGACCGCCCAGCAAGTCCCTCTATGGAAGGGCTTCGGGTCTCGCCTTCCTGGCTCGACACGATCCCGAAAGGAGACACCAGACTCCGTCAACCTGATACCGTGCCTTTCTCACCTTATTCTCGCCAGCCGTTATCCATCAAGTCCACAGGGTACGATGCCATAATAAACAATGTAGAGCATTGCATTGACTGTACCAAATGTGTTCATGGTTGAGACTTTATACTCTTAATACTCTTACCGTAGATTTTGACCCTGCTATACTTTGAAATACAGTTTCTTTTTATCTTGTCTGTAGCATTAACTGGAGATTTAACCATGTCGAATATGCAAGAATTAGCTGTTGGCATAGCTAGCTCTAAGCATCGGAGGTTTTTAGGAAGTGGCATTATATACTCTCCTTCAAAAATTCTGACATGTGCGCATGTTATTGAAGGATGCGATGAAAAAGACTTGCAAATTTTTGTTAATCCCAGAACTGATGATCAACAAGGCAATCTTGTTGAGGTATCCAAAGTTTCCAAGCATGATAAATATGATTTTGCAATAATTTCAGTATCTGATAGATTGCCATTTTTCGAAAAGAAATACTATCTTGAAAAAATTAAAATAGGTACAGACTATCAATTGGTGGGCTATACATTCTTGATAACAGGTGCCTCAATTGATGTCGAGCCCAGATGTTTGAAAGGAAATATTGTTCGTACTTCTTCACATAACACATCATTAAATTCAAAAATAAAATCTTTAGTTGAAATCTCCACCGCAATTCCAAGTGGAATGAGTGGTTCACCTGTGTTTACGACCTCGATGGAACTTCTTGGAATGACTGTAGGAAATAATCAACATTCTACCGAATTAAGTTTACACGAGGTGGAGAATGAAGGTGAGTATAAAGTTGAAAAATATATCATTGAGCAGTTTGGGCTGATTCACCCAGCTCATGATATTCTAGATTTCATAAAAGATTTAGAAGAATAAGAAGTTAAAACTTGACAATTAGACAAATCGAAATTGCAATTTAATATTGATCTAAGAAATCACTCTCAATATCTTCTAATATTTCCATAGAGACTGGATATTAGGCGTGATTTTGGATGATGTGCTATAATGAACTAGGTGGTATTGTAGGAGATGTATGAGTGAAAAAAGCAACAAATCCTTATCATATGCGAGAATTTAAGAAGGTTGATTTATTAGAGGAGAAGGTCAGGCTATTTCCTTTTCTAAAACATATAGCTTCGGCTAAAGATCTACAGCCTATAGTTCAATTGATTGAAAAGATATCAACGGCGGAGTATGAACCGAATATTAAATACAATTTATTATGGGATGTGATTCAGCTTGGAACATTAATTGAAGCTCATTTGCCAGCCACGTTAACAGACAAAACTACTTTAGAGTTGTTAGATACTGTTAAACCAACGTCAAAATTTTGTTCAGAGTTAACAGACCAGCAACAATGGTGCTTATTTAAAATAGCAAGGAATATAGTGGCTGATAGCTTTCATATAATTTACGAAGATAAAACAAAATATTTGGCAGAGCAGGCTATTCTTCTATGCCAAGGACATTTTGTTAAAGATGCATTATCAGATGTAAGTCGAGAAGTTACAAAAATCTCTCGAGGCAGTAATGTGGTCAAGATTTTAAAAGGAAATGAAGCTGCTCAAGCAAAAATGTTTAATCAGGCTGGATATTTTCTAGAGCGTGCAAAGGGGTTTGCGGCACTGGAAAATCCCCAGGCAGCTTGTTTGGCATTGGTAGGCGCGGGCAATTGTTGTCGATTCATTATGATTGGAAAGATCTCAGGAGGGCGTGTTTTAGATTGTGTAGGTGAGTTAAATGCTATGCGCAGTGATATAGTGCATATGAATGCCCGAGATACTGCAGGGGAATCACTGCGTGAAGTAGCCTCTTCATGGTCTGGAAAAGTTAATGAAACTGTGGTAAGGTTGAACAAAGAGGCAGGGAGTTTAGGGCTTGTCTCAGATGTCAAAGCTTATGTCGCTAAAGAAAAGCCGTCTGAAGATCATGAATCTCCTCGAGGGTATTCAAAATAGTACATTACTGAACGTGGGGTTGTAAAAGTTAATTTTGGAGAAAGCTTATGAAATCGGTTTCTGGTGAAAAAAGACGAGCAGGATCCAGAATTACAGATCCTGACGTTATAGCTGATATCGAACGATATGTTGCGACTAAACATCAAGGTAAGGCTAAATTAAAATTATATTGTTCAAAACTGCCTTCTCAAAAAGGTACTTTATATTACGTAATCGATTCACCTATAAAAATAGATATCTCAGAGTTACCTGAAATAACAGTTTATATCCAGGGTAAATTAGACTTTCTTGATGTTTCTGTACAAAGAAATGATCCATGGAGACAAGAAATTTTCCAAAGGGATTTCACTGATAGTGTGGAATACACACCAAGTAATGGTAAGAAAATTAAACAGTTTGTTGACAGGAATTTTCCTCATCTCTTAAGTTATCAAAAACAGCTTAAAGAACATGGTTGCACATTTTCTGAGTCTGAAAAGATGGAAATGGAAGAATCTGAAATACTTGGTAGAGCTGTCCTTGAGACTTGCCGTCAAGAAGTTGAATCACATAGCTTAATAGATGAAGAGGACGTCGCATCGTTATTAACAAATATTCTTAAGGTTGCTTCTGAACGAGGATTTGATCCCGTTAAAATAGTTCAGAATATTGACGCTACAAAGTTAGTGCAACCTATTAATAAATAATGAGATATCCTTACAATTGATCATTTTTTCTTTGGCTTGTGGTCAATGAAGTTCAAATATGGGTCGAATCAAGCAACTTTAAGTTGTGTAGCTTCCAGACCTGTTTCTTTGGTGTTGGCGACTACGCAAGCAAAACACATGAGTGCGCAAGCTGCGAGTAGTTGCGGAGTGAAATTTGCGAATCCAAAAAGAATCAATAAGAAAATAGAAATGATCGGGCTGGAATAAGACAAAATACTCAGCAATCTATAATTGCCGTAATGCACGCCGTGATTCCACAGCATATATGCAAGACCTTGAGTGAGAAGTCCCATGGTGATCATCGTGGCCCATTCCATAATGGAAGGAGCCAGGGTAATTTCAAATTGAAAATGTAGAATTAGAGAAAATAACATGCAGCAACCAGCGTAGATGGTCATCGTTTCTATAGATGTTTCAGTATAACGATGGGTAGTCAGCGTATATACACACGCGAGCACAGCGCCTAGTAGCGCGAGCATATATCCTAGCCAGTGATTATCACCCACACTGATCCATTGTTGATCACCGAAGATTATGCAGTAAACACCGAAAAATCCAATTATTGATGCCACTAAATAACGCGCGACAAATTTTTCGTTTGGAATAAAAGCAGAAAAAGCTACAACAAAAATGGGCCACAATGAACTGATTAAGTCGACGTGTGCCGCTGGAGCAAATTTAAAAGCAGCGACGTACATCGACTCGCTTCCGTAGATTCCAATGATTCCGAGAACCCAGGTGTAGAGTGGACGTTTTAGATTTTTAACTTCACCCCACTTTTTCCAGCCCATGAGACTGAGAAAAAAACTTACACCAAAAGCAATGGTGAGAACTTCGAAGGTGGGGATTCCGCTAACAGCGGCGGTGAGAATTCCTGACAATGACCACAGAATGATACTACCGTAACCTAAGAAGGTTGCAGATTTTGCACTACCCGAAGGTGGCAAGTGTATATTTATCATTCAGTCAATTTCCCTTTGTAGCTCACTCAAAATGAGTGATTAAAAACAAATGCTATATCCAATAGACTCCATTAGTCAATAAGCATAGCACATATTCCGCAAAAGTTTTTTTTACCCCCGTTTCTCTCCTGGAGTCGGAAATTTTCTGAGAGAAAAAAATCCGAGCTCAGGGCGAGCGAAATTTCAAAAAATGGCTATTTATATAGTGTTTTTTTGATGTCATTCGTCGATGAAGGAGACAAAATCCTCAAGGAATTTTTTCAGAGTAGCCAGTGTGGGTTCATCTGTCAGTTTTAAGTTGGGATCAAATTTTTGGTGCGCGGCAGAGACGTAGAGGCCATTTGCAAAACACGGACGTAATTTAAGGTAGCGAATGGTTTGCAGCCAGGAGGTTTGTGCAAACACTGTGCCAAAGCCACTCGGTGATGCTCCCATCAATGCAAACGGTTTGCCAGCAAAGACTTTTGCAGTGTCTGCAGGTGGTCGAGAAATCCAGTCGATAGCATTTTTCAGTACGCCAGGAATCCCGTGGTTATATTCTGGAGTACTGATCAGCAATCCATCAGCGGCGATGATTTGTTCTTTGAGAGAATTCACGATAGCAGGTGCGCCTTCTTTTTCGAGATCTTCATTGAAGAGTGGGACGCCATCGATAGAAACAATATGCAATTCAGAGTCTGCAGGCATCAGTGTTTTTGCTGTTTGCAGTAACGCAGTGTTGTAAGAGCTTTTTCTCAAGCTGCCTGAAATTCCAATAATTTTTATCATCCTCATACTCCTTAAGTTAAAAAAACGCGGTCAAATCTCGCCCAACAGAAACGGTTTTGATGTTGGTAAATTCCTTAATGCCAATTTCGCTCAGTTCACGACCATATCCACTGGATTTAATTCCACCAAAAGGCAGGCGAGCATCGGATCTCACCGCAATATTCACTCCAATATTGCCTGCTTGCAAATGTTTCGTTGCAATTTCTTCTCCGTGCATCACATTGGCTGTGAAAATTGCACCGCCTAATCCGTAAATAGTATCGTTGGCTACTCGAATCGCTTCTTCTTCATTGGCAACAGGAATTATTGCAGCGACTGGACCAAATAATTCTTCATCATACGCGGGCATGCCAGGTTTAACATTCGTTAACACTGTAGGTGGGTAAAATGCACCAGGTCCGCTGGGAATTTCTCCGCCTAAAAGACAGCGCGCCCCTTTTTCTATACTCGATTGAACTTGTTGATGGAGGGCATCACGTAAATCGATGCGAGCTTGTGGTCCAATTTGTGTGGCCTCATCACGAGGATTTCCCATGACAGCTTTTTGCATGATGGCCACAAATTGTTTTTCAAATTCCTTTTGGATTGATTCTGAAACAATAAACCGTTTTGCTGCGATGCAGCTTTGGCCTGAGTTAATTAAGCGCGCATTGACACAAATGGGAACAGCTTGTGACAAATTAGCATCCTCTAAAATAATGTACGGGTCACTTCCACCTAATTCTAGTACCGATTTTTTTGCAAGACTTCCTGCTTTTGCAGCGACTTGTCGGCCTGCGTAAGTACTGCCAGTGAGTGTCACTGCACGAACAGCCGGATGTTCTATGACGTGTTCAACAACGGTATTTTTGATTAGTAAATTTTTGAAAACATCTTGAGGGAAGCCCGCCTTTTTGATTACTTCTTCAATCGCAATTGCACAACCGGGTACATTCGAGGCGTGTTTGAGTAATGCAACATTGCCAGCCATTAAAGTAGGAATTAAAAATCGAAATACCTGCCAGAACGGAAAATTCCAAGGCATGATGGCCAAAATAACGCCAAGAGGTTGATACGATACAACACATTGTCGATCGGGGAGTGAGATGGTATTAGGTTGTAATAATGATTCAGCGTATTCTGCGTAATAATCGCAGGTATCGGCGCACTTATTAATTTCTGCTCGACCTTCTCGCACAGGTTTGCCCATTTCATCGGCCATTAATTCTGCATAAGGTTGTGCACCTTGACGTAAAATTTCAGCTGCATTCGACATGCACTGAGCACGTTTTGCAAAAGAAGTGGTAGACCAATTTTCAAAGGCTTGGGCTGTGGATGCAATTGCTGAGAGCACTTGACTAGAGTTCATTTCTGGAGTCGTATTAACAATTTTGCCACTGGTTGGATTGATAGCAGAAATTGTCATACTCGAGTCCTTGAGTGATTTAAATCATGTCTGAATTATAACATCGGCTCTAAATCCAAGCAAATTCAGCTCACGGGGCTTGATTTAGGTTCTGATCATGGGGCTGGTAATAAAATCTAGCTTTTATGCGCTCTGCTGGCTATCAGTGTTTTTGTGCCCACAGTGTGAACAGCTTGGTAGTAATGAATATCTCACTTGTTGGCAAGAAGAGCATTGATTGAATAATTCAGTACTGCATGCCGGGCAATGATAGATTTCAAAATCATGGCTCTCTTTTGTCTTGGGTAATTTTAACTGAACATTTGAGCGTCGGGTCCAGAATAAAAATCGTCTTGGCCCCATGTGAATTGGAAACTCACAAACGGGACACAAAAAATGTTCATACGCTTCTCTGTATTGTTTGATTAGCATATCAAGTTTGGGTGATTTTATGGATTGTATTAATTTAGTCATTAAATAAATAACGGTGAGAATTAATGCGCCAATAAGAAGATATTTGAAATATTGAGAGGGGAAAAATTCATGGATGGTGAGAAATGTAAGGATAAAAGTAGCAAGGCAGAATGCTTTTAAAATAATAGAGTAAGCGTTAGTGTAATATCTTCGCAGTAATAGCAAGCTAAATAAGAGAATAATTAATAGGGTGCTTACTTGAAGTTTGGCTTGAAAAAAACGGTGCTTTTCTGACAGTTGAGAATATTCTTTGTCCGCAAGTTTTCTTTGTTGATCTAGCGTCGTATGAACATTATCCAGCTTTCCTTCTAGGATATGTTTTGATTTTTGCCAATTAAGAATGTCATCATTGAGGGTCTTAAATTGATTTTGATAGCTCAGAAAAACATTTTGAGCTTCGTTGAAAGAGGCTTTATCTTTTTCAGAGACGGTAATGTTTTTTTGAAGGCTGGATTTTTGAATGTCAAGCATCTGATCGATCGTCGTTTTCAAGTTGTCTGCATTATTTTTAATATATTGCTGATTATCAGACAGTCTTTTAATTTGATTATTATGTGCATTAATCTCATTGTTTAATTGTTGTTCTTGATCTAATACACTTTGGCTAACGTGTTTGGCTTGAATTTTTTGATAATTCGGTTGATGAATGGTTCCTAAATCTTCGAGGATGAAATTCAACAATCCATAAAACAACAGTCCCAATACAACCGCCGAAACTTTAACCCAAAAACGGCTGCTCGAACGACCTTTCACTTCTTTATCCATGTTTATGCTCTCCATTGCAGTGCGAATGTTATCAAGCTTTCACTCTATGCTCCTTGCCATTGATATTATAGCTGATTTAAGGGACATAGTAATACGGATTTGGAAGCTTGTAAGTGCGGTCGGCATAACCGCCTTCCAAATCGCTAATTTGATCGCCAATGTTGAGTACAATATCATAACCTTTTTCGGTAATTTTTTTGCGGATGGCAGATTTGTAGGGGATTGCCGAATTTTCATGGTAGGTATTGGGTTTGAGGAACAATTCTTTCCAGCTAGTGTAGCCTGCTTTTTTAAGGTTGTTCGCAGTCATTGTGCGCATTTTTTCAAAACGACCTGTGACAAAAAAAATACTCACATGATGTTGCAATGCGTAGTTAAATAAATTTAGAGTAGGTTTAATTGGGGGGTCGTCAGTTTCCAGTCCAATAGTTTTTAAAATTGGGGAATCAATTCCAAAGTCTAGTTTTTTCATATAGGGGAAGTTGGATAGGGAGGTTTCATCTATATCTAAAACGATCGCTAATTTTTTTGGGTGTGCGAGAGCTTCATTTAATTGAATTCGTTCTTGTAAATATTGTTCCGCTTTATTAATTACGGCTTGAACATCGCCTTGATAAAGGCCTGCCTCAAAATAATTTACAAGATTTTTTTTGATGACGTATAGATTTTCAGGTTCTACCGCAAAGCTGGGTGTAATAAATAGAATACTTAAGAGTAAACAGAAAGTTCTGAAGTGACGATATTTCATATCCAATACCTTTGAGCTAGTAATATTCTCGATTCCAACTGCAGAATCTAGGTTCGTTCATTTTACCTGCACGCAGCCTAAAGATAAAGGGGCTGTTACCCTGCGAATGCTCAAAAAGCTTTAGAATAGCCTCTTCGAGCTGTGGCTAATTGATCTGCTATAATTGTAATAGGCGTATAAGAATAACTGAGGTGGGTTATGGCTAAGTCTCTAGATCTGAAATTGCTTAGATGTAAAGTGATCAAGGAGAGTCCGCTGGTCATCTGGGATGAGCGCGAAGGAGTGTGGGGAAATTTATTGGCTAATCTGGGTTACATTCACATAGACAAAATTGATATTGTAGACGAAGAAGGTGATGTTGTTACAGATTGGTATGAGAAGCGTCTAGAGAGCATGAAAGAGAAAATGCTTAAAAAATATCCAGAGGAGATGAGTAAAATTAAAACTCTTTTTGATGCGCATCAGCCATTTTCAAGAGAGCCTTTAAAATATGATTTTTTACCTAGTGAGATCAATGATTTATTATCGACACTGGACAATCACCGAGCAAATGGAAGTCTAGACCCATTTTATTATTATCTCCAATCTGCTGTTCAAGCAGCAACGAATCATTCTGTCATGAAAGCTTCGGTTCTTCATAATCGAGCAGAGTTAGATCGTCAACTCGAGGAAGAAGAATTAAAAGCGCTGGAAATTCACAGGCAGAGATCAGATCGTTTAATTCAAAAACAGCAGCTCAAAAAAACGGCAGATACGATTGATCTAGAGGCTCAGTTGAATGAAAAATTATTAGATGAATTATCTCAGGAAAATGTGAAGCGACGCAAATTAATGAAACAGAATAGTCAAGGTGATAATTACACGCCTGTCAATGAAGTAAAAGGAGAGCGTAAAAGTGGGGGATTATTTGGAGTGGCATCTACTCTTTTCTCTGCAATTATGATATCAGACCCAGACGAAGTGGCAAAAACTAACTATTTTATTTTTCTTGAGGATGAGGTTGTTGGTAAAGGGAGTCGAAATCGCAGTATAAATACTGAGAATGATAAGGTTTTAAGTAAAATTCAATCGGTAGAACAAACAATTCAAAAAAAAGAAGAAGATGTTGCAACGCTCAAGCAACTTATTGCTGCTTCTTCGATGGATTTTGTAGAATTAAATAAAGTAGAGGTGTCTACTCGTGTCAAAGTTAAGGCTGAAGATGTTCAGCTTGTTGAGATTCTTGTAGAAGGTAAAGAGAAGTCATTTATGTGGGATGTTGGTACTACGGTTGCGGATAATATTCGAGACTTAGTAACAGCCTATAGAGATAATCGGGATTACCATCATACACGAGCCCGTAAAATATCTGCTCAAAGAGTCTTAGATAAAATTAGTGAGATTTCTGAGGGAGGAAAAAATGCGATTGTAGATCCAATTAAACGAGATGTTGAATTGGTCAAATTCTTAAGGCAAGAGAAAGATACTTTTTCGGTCTTTGGGCTTAATCGTAAAGCGAGTCAATTACATGCGATATATCGCCAAGCTGAAATTCAATTAAATAACCGAATTAAACAAACAATCGGGGAGGTCAGCACGGAAGCGGTGGTAAAAATGCATCGCGAAAATACAGAGTTGGCGAAGAAGCTAGATGAATCGAAATTGCAAAACCAAGATGCTTTTCAGAGAATGCAAGAATTAGAAAAAAAACAATTAAGTAATGTTCAGCCAGCTGCTGCTTCTTCATTCGATAGAGAAGGTGCTGATGAAAAAAGCAAAAAACTTACTCAACAGTATGATCAGACGATGAAAGAGCTTCACGCACAAAATGCACAAGTTTTTAAGATGAGCCCACAAGAAATGAAAGTGATGCATTTTTCAGAGGATCAACTTGTTTTATTGGATAAACAAAGAGAGCAATTAAGCAAAACGCTCCTTGAAAATCAAAAAAAATTAGCGCAAGCCGAGGAGCGGTTGGGTTTGTTGGATTTGGATGAAGAACAATTAGGTGTGATGGCTCGTATCCGTTATTTAGAAGCCAGTCAACTGGCCAGAAAATTTCATCTTGAGAAAGAATTTAATAAAGTAGGTAATCTTAATGGTATAGATCCCAAAACTCTTTTGAACTCTGTAAACACTTTCCTGCTTGTTCTTGTAAAAGAACTGGATATTGTTCTTCCTTCAAGATCGCAATCAGTAGAACCTCGCCATGGCCAAAGTCCCTCTAACTAAATAGAATATAGGCCCTCTCCTGGTTGTGCTCTTACATCCTCTACCGCTACAATGCTAAGACCTGTCTAAGTGCATCATCGAGCGCTTGTAAGTCTTTTGAAGAAAGGCTGCCAGCTGATTTGCGCAGTCTGCTTTTGTCGACCGAACGTATTTGGTCACAAACAGCACTCACTTGTTTATCGAGACAAGACACACTTATCCATCTTGCTGTGAATTTCGCCGTATTTCGCTTGCAATGGGGTAGGGGCTCGTGTAGTATCGCTCGACCTGCGTAGTGGCGGCTGTATTTTCCTCTATCAAGATGGCAGATCAACAGCTTAGCGGTCCTGAAAAGGCCGGCCAAAAAATCGCATTTGCTTGACAGTGGGCAGGGGGTCTTATATGATCCCGCGTCCGTTCTTTTTTGTTTAAGTTACTTTATAAAAGTAGGATTTGGAGTGTATTTTACATGGCTAGAGTGAATCAGCTGGTTCGAAAACCGCGTAAAAGATTAATTAATAAGTCTAAGGTGCCTGCCTTAGATCGATGCCCTCAAAAGCGAGGCGTTTGCACTCGCGTGTATACAACTACGCCTAAAAAGCCTAACTCTGCATTGCGTAAAGTTGCTCGGGTTCGTTTAACAAACGGCGCTGAAGTGACCGCTTATATTGGTGGTGAAGGCCACAATCTACAAGAGCACTCAGTGGTTACGATACGTGGTGGTCGTGTGAAGGATTTACCTGGTGTGCGATATCATATCGTACGAGGTAACTTGGATACGGCTGGTGTTGAAAAACGTAAACAAGGCCGATCTAAGTATGGCCAGAAGAAACCGAAGTCTTAGGGGGAAAGGGTAATGTCTAGACGAAGCGCAGCACCAGTACGCATTATTTTAGGAGATCCACTCTTTAAAGAAGTGGAAATTACAAAATTCATTAATAGCGTTATGCGTAATGGTAAGAAATCTGTTGCCGAAAAGATCGTTTATGGTGCTTTGAATATTGTGGCCCTTCGATCTAAAGGAAAAATAAAGAAAAATGAAGATGAAACAGGTGGTGAAAGCGGCGGCAAAGGCAGTAAAACCATGTCTTCAGCTGCAGTTTCTATCTGGAATAGTGATGAATTACGCAAAGTCGCTTTTGAAATATATGAATCGGCTTTGTCGAACGTAATGCCTGCTGTTGAAGTTAAATCTCGACGTGTGGGTGGTTCTACTTATCAAGTCCCTGTTGAAGTTCGCGATTCGCGACGTAAAGCGTTGGGCAAACGTTGGTTGGTTCTATACGCTCAACAGCGTGGTGAAAAATCGATGCCAGAACGATTGGCTGGTGAGATTTTAGATGCGGCAAATAAACGCGGCGGTGCTTTCAAAAAGATGGAAGATGTTCATCGTACGGCTGATGCTAATAAAGCCTTTATTCATTTTCGGTGGTAATTAAAGATGACGACAATAGCTCCTCGTGCAGTCCCTATAGAAAGAACCCGTAATATCGGTATTATGGCCCATATTGACGCCGGCAAAACAACTACAACAGAACGTATTTTGTTTTATACTGGCCGATCTCATAAAATCGGTGAAGTGCATGAAGGTACTGCCGTCATGGACTGGATGGAACAAGAGCAAGAACGTGGTATTACGATTACTTCTGCCGCTACGACCGCGTCATGGTTGGGTATGGACAAACAGTTTCCTTTGCATCGCATTAATATTATTGATACCCCGGGACACGTGGATTTTACTATTGAAGTAGAGCGTTCATTGCGTGTACTCGATGCGGCCGTTACAGTATTTTGTGCGGTTGGTGGTGTAGAGCCTCAAACAGAAACGGTATGGCGCCAAGCTAATCGCTATGGTGTTCCTCGTCTTGGATTCGTTAATAAGATGGACCGTGCGGGCGCAAATTTTGATCGTGTAGTTGCTCAGATTCGTGATCGTTTAGGTGCAAATCCTATTCAGATACAACTAAACATTGGCGCTGAAGAGAATTTCAAAGGCGTGATCGATCTCATCCGTATGAAGGCCATTATTTGGAATGAAGATGATCGCGGTATGACATACACAGCTGAAGAAGTTCCTGCTGAATTGCTCGATAGAGCGAAGCAGTTACGTGAAATTATGGTTGAAGCGGCAGCCGAAGCGAATGAAGAGTTGATGAACAAATACCTTGAAACGGGTGAGTTATCAATTGAAGAAATTAAGCAAGGTATTCGAGCTCGAACCATTAATAATGAAATTATTCCGGTTCTTTGTGGTTCAGCGTTCAAAAATAAAGGTGTACAAGCTGTATTAGATGCAGTTATAGAATTTCTTCCTGCTCCTAATGAAGTCCCAGCAATTTTTGGTACATTAGAAGATGACGTGACTGAAGTTGAACGACACCCTTCAGATAGTGAGCCATTTTCAGCATTAGCGTTTAAGATCGCAACAGATCCTTTCGTTGGAACGTTGACATTTATTCGAGTTTATTCCGGGATGATACAATCCGGTGATACAGTTTATAACCCAATTAAGCGTAAGAAAGAGCGTATTGGTCGATTGTTACAGATGCATGCTAATTCTCGTGAAGAAATTAAAGAAGTCCGCGCGGGTGATATTGCCGCTGCTGTAGGACTTAAGAATGTTACTACGGGTGATACGTTGTGTGATGTTGATAAAGTCGTAACTTTAGAGCGTATGGTATTTCCAGAGCCAGTAATTCACGTAGCTGTTGAGCCTAAGACCAAGGCTGACCAAGAAAAAATGGGTATCGCTTTAGGTAAGTTGGCCCAAGAAGATCCCTCGTTCCGAGTTCGTACAGATGAAGAATCAGGCCAAACCATTATTTCAGGTATGGGTGAGCTGCACTTAGAGATTATTGTTGATCGTATGCGTCGTGAGTTCAGCGTAGAAGCCAACGTGGGTAAACCTCAGGTTGCTTATCGCGAAACCATACGCCAACATGTAGAACAAGAAGGCAAGTTCGTTAGACAAACGGGTGGTCGTGGTCAGTACGGACACGTTTGGATTAAGATTGATCCGAATGAGGCGGGTAAAGGATTTGAGTTTGTGAATGAAATTGCAGGTGGTGTAATTCCTCGTGAATATATTCCTGCAGTAGAAAAAGGTATTGTTGAACAGATGGCTTCTGGTGTAATTGCTGGATACCCTGTTGTTGATGTAAAAGTAACGTTGTTTGATGGTTCTTATCATGATGTAGACTCGAATGAAATGGCGTTTAAGATCGCTGGTTCGATGGCATTCAAAGATGGCGCTAAGAAAGCGAAACCTGTATTGCTCGAACCCATCATGAAAGTAGAAGTGGTGACTCCTGAAGAATACATGGGCGATGTGATGGGTGATTTAAACCGTCGCCGTGGTATGCTCCAAGGTATGGACGAAAATCCAACGGGTAAAATCATTAAAGCACTCGTGCCTTTGGCTGAGATGTTTGGTTACTCGACTTCAGTGCGATCATTGTCTCAAGGTCGTGCAACGTATACGATGGAATTTGAGAAGTACGCTGAGGCTCCAGCTAACGTAGCTGAAGCCATTATTAGTAGTAGTCAGAGTTAGTTTGTTTAATTAAGAGGATAGAGAAATGGGTAAAGAAACCTTTGAACGGACCCTTCCCCACGTCAACGTGGGCACAATAGGTCACGTGGACCACGGTAAGA
>JAIEPX010000029.1 GCA_019748175.1 Gammaproteobacteria bacterium | reverse complement strand
GTAACTGCTCACCCCATATGAAGCTAACCCAACTCACCCAACGTCAACATTTTTACTCATCATCCTTATTTGAATCAGGAATCACAATATAATAGAGGCTTCCGTGATGATCCTGAGTTCAAGTAACTGGGTAAGAAATTTGAATCCCAGGGCGTCAGAACATGCTATTTTATAGCCTTTAATCCTGTTATCAGGAGCGCCAATTTCTTTAGAGACTTCACGGATCTCTCTTATACAGGATATGATTACATTTCTCTTATGCAAGAGCCTCATAAAAATCGTCCACTTCATCTATCAACGCTTGTTTTTTACAACCTTTTTTCCACTCATCAAGTAAGTTGCTTTGTAGTGTATCCGATACATCTGGCGCCCAATCTTTAAACTCGGAATTTGATTTAGTCTCAAAATCATTCAGTCCAAGAAGAATCCCTTCGCAGATAATTTTAGCTTCCTCCCATCTTGAATTAGATAAGAACTTCCGGAACTTTTCCATGTAAAATTCAACGACCTCTTCTACCATATCAAAAGCTAAATCAACAGGATCAACATACCCATGCTGCGTAGAGCCGCTATTATGCCAAAGCTCTTCAACATCAATCAGATCAAGGTTAACAAATAATTCGTTGGCAATTTGCCTAGCATTTAGCTCACGATTCAATTGGTTTAGTATTTCCTGAATAGGCTTAATAATCGATGGTTGCTCTTCTATCAATTTCTTTAGAATAATAATCGCTTGATAACGATCAATTTCATCCAAATTCATATTAAAAATCCACTCTATCATTGAGCGCTATACTCACGGCAACCATTGGGTTAATCCCCTTATTTCTCATTGTTTGCAAGTAACTTGAAATGCGGCAATAGGCACGTGCATATTTTTCAGTGCGAAAGCACCCAGAGACTTTCTGCTTAACTTTTGTCATACGTAAATCACGTTCGGCGCGGTTATTCGTAAATGACACATAAGGCAACTTTGCAAAAAGCAAAACGGACGCCTCGTATTTTTTAAGCCGTTCCCACAGGTTATGGGCATCAGATTTTGCTACTCTGCCACGACGTTTTGTCGTTTTTTTTGGGATAGCAGGTAGCTCTTGTTCGCCGACCGACAGTATTTTTCTATATAAGCGCTGTAATTTTAAATATTCATTGGCAGTCAGGCATTTCTCTTTTCGGCTTGACACGATTTTACATGTTTTCTGCAACAAACGCTTCATTTTTTTAGCCCAAAGATACCCATTTGAATCCATAATAAACGTCAGTTCACGTAGTAAGTGCGAGCCACACAAACCATGATTTAAGTGATCATAAGATAAATAAGACCCCCAGCAATCATGAACGATTGTCCCTTTATATTGAGGGATAATACCAATGTCATCCATCGCTTCTTTGCCGCGTTTCTCATGAAGGAATTTGAGCGTAATATCACCTGCAGAATAAACATGAATCCAGTGATTTTTCTTATCAACCCGTAATGATGTCTCATCCGTATGGATGCATTGTGCCGCCATCAACTGGGTTTTTGCATGATTTTCCCAAGACTCTAATGCTAAATGCAAGCGCCTGACATACCCTAATAACGTTGCTTCAGACAGGGTTCGACCAATTAAGGCAGTCACCATATCACTCACGCGCTTTAATGCGATCATTTGTGCAACAATAAGCTGGATGACATAGGCTTTAATGCCATTACCATATTGCAGCGAGCCAGGCATGTCATCAGGAAATTTGGCCTTAACCGTGGTATTGCAAGCTGGACATTGCTTGACTTCAGCATCCACGTGCTCCTCTGTTTTTTCAAAAATGATATCGATTTTTGTACGGCGCTCAACACACTCACAAGTAACATTGCTTAGATTTTCGCCGCATGCTTCACAGCTTAGTACTGGTAATAAGGTAACTGTCTCTACCTTACGTGTATTGCCGACCACTGTAATCGTTTTTTGCTTGTCTTTCTCCTCGTCTTTTTTGCTCTTAGTCGTTAACGATGTGTCATCTGGGGATGTTTGTGACGGGGGAATGCCAGAGTTAGCTGAGGTCTTTTTGGTTGATTTTTCCATAAAGATACTCAAAATGATATTGAATAACATCATGAGCGTATTAACCAATGTTGCTACCTCAGTGGACACTTTTCCTGCTGCCACCTGCTCTTGGAAGCTGGCTTTTATTTTGTCAAATTCTGCACGAACAGATTGTTTATCAAGGGTAGCCACAGTTTTTATTGTTGTTATTGACCTATGCAATCATTATAACACGAGGTTTTTCGACCTCATTGGAAGAGCAAGAAGGCATACAAATCGCTTAAATCAACTAAAAAAACTTAAATGGCGTTTTGTGATCTCCGATGATCTAAAAAACGCATCATACGTAACATTTAGAGCGAACCGAGGAAAATGTAAAAATAGCCTTAAAAAAGCTGTCAAGCATTTTTGAAAAAAATTATGCGGTTAATAATTCAGAATAAACTCATCTTTCACCCCTGCTAGACACGCAGTGGCTAATAGGGGTGAGCAGTTACATT
>JAIEPX010000028.1 GCA_019748175.1 Gammaproteobacteria bacterium | reverse complement strand
ATGTGGGCTGCCCAATCATTAAGATTATTGCGAAATCAATTCTTTATGACTTCGGCTGGGATGGGGGCCATGGGATACGCCCTACCAGCTGCAATGGGTGCATGCTTTGCTGCGGGAAAAAAATCGGTAGTTGTGATTGCAGGCGATGGTGGCTTTCAACTCAATATTCAAGAATTACAAACGGTAGTGCATCATCGATTGCCTCTGAAATTAATCATATTAAATAATAATTCTCTGGGTATGATCAGGCAATTTCAAGATTCGTATTTTGATAGTCGGCATCAGTCTACAGCATGGGGATATAGTGCTCCGAATTTTGAAAAAATTGGTGAAGCTTATGGAATCTGTAGTAAAACTATTAGTGAAACTAATCAGATTGATGAGGGGATGCAGTTTTTATTCTCAGATGCCGACAAACCCGTGTTATTGCAAGTCATGATCCACTCTAAAGCTAATGCGTATCCAAAAATCGCTTTTGGAAAGCCGATTACTGAAATGGAACCCTTTTCTCAACCGGTTGAGATGGAAGGTACATGAGAATTTTAATTTCAGGAAGCACAGGATTTATTGGTTCGCACGTTACAAGACTATTATCTAAGAATCATACGGTTGGAATTCTATTAAGAAATCTGTCGAATACGCATAGACTCAGTGATTGTCTCGATCGAGTTGTACAATTACCTGTACAATTTGAGGATCAGATTAATTTAGAATTGGTTCTGAGCAAATTTAACCCCGATATTGTTTTACACTTGGGTTGGGATGGTGTTTCAAAATCAGCTCGTGATTCTTATGATCAAATTAACAATATCAACCTTTCTCTCAATTTTTTACTGGCTGCTATTCGATCTGAAGTAAAAGCTTTTATTGGCTTAGGAAGCCAAGCAGAATATGCTCCCTCAGCTGAAATTATTTCTGAGGCAAGTCCTACTAAACCTAGTACGCTTTATGGTGCTGCAAAGTTAGCAACTTATACAATGGCGGAACGTGTCGCGGCAGATGCTAGAATTCGATTCGTTTGGGCTCGAGTGTTCTCGGTTTATGGTCCCTCCGATCATCCTGATACCTTAATTTCTTACCTCATTGATCAGTTGCTCGCTGGTGAGTGTCCGATATTAGGTACAGGAGATCAACGATGGGATTATTTGTATGTTGAAGATGCAGCTGAGGCAATTAGTTTATTGGCAACATCGGATCTAGCAGAAGGTGTTTTTAATATAGCATCTGGAAATTCACGTCCACTGCGTGAGTGTATTGAAATTATTCGTGATATGATCGATATTACATTGCCATTAGGAATTGGCGAATTACCTGTTCTATCCAATCGAATTATAGATCTTGAAGCTAATGTTGATCGATTACGAGATGTTGTAGGTTGGGCTCCAGCAACTCAATTTATTGATGGAATTTCTGCTACACTTGATTGGCATCGCTCACAAAAAAGGAACTATTCTCATGCCTAAGAAATTAATTAGTGTGATTACTCCTTGTTTTAACGAGGAATTAAATGTGCAGGATTGTATCGATGCTGTTAAAGCGTTGTTTAGTGAGAAATTATCTAACTACGATTACGAGCATATTTTTTGTGATAACGCTTCGTCTGATTCAACGGTTGATATTTTGACTCAAAATGCAAAACAGGATTCAAGAATCAAAATTACTGTGAATTCTCGAAATTTTGGCCCGTTCCGTTCACTTTTTAATGGTGTTTGTAAGGCCCGCGGTGATGCTGTGGTTGTGATGTTACCTGCAGATCTTCAAGACCCACCCGAATTAATTCCCGAATTTGTAAAATTGTGGGAACAAGGATATGAAGTGGTGTATGGTGTGCGAGCGAATCGCCAAGAATCTAAATTAATGCATTTAATTAGAAAAATTTATTATCGAGTATTATCGCGGTGTGCGGATATTAATATTCCTCTCGATGCTGGAGAGTTCCAATTAATTGATAAAGTAGTGGTGGAAGCATTAAAACAGCATGATGATTATTATCCGTACATTCGTGGGATGATTGCGAATTGTGGATTTCGATCAGTAGGTGTTAATTATGTTTGGAAGATTCGTCGAAAAGGCTTTTCAAAAAATAGTTTTTATCATTTAATTGATCAAGGACTTAATGGGTTAATTTCTTTTACAAATTTTCCTATGAGATTATGTATGTTTAGTGGGCTCATCATTGCAATCCTGAGTTTATTATTTGCAGCTTTTGCTCTGGTTTATAATATAATTTATTATGGTACGGTGACTGTTCGAGGCATTCCAACGTTAATTGTTGCATTATTTTTCTTTGGAGGTGTGCAGCTATTATTTTTGGGTGTCATCGGGGAATATGTTGCAGCGATTCATTCTCAAGTCCGCAAGCGACCTTTAGTAGTGACTCGAAAGGAAGTGAATTTCACAGAATCAAATGAGACTTTAAGCAACGGCTGTTCTGGCAGTGAAAGCTCGAGAAAGAGTGCTGCCATCGAGGTACTCTAGTTCGCCACCCATAGGAATTCCATGCGCTAATCGTGTGCAAGCAATGGATTTTTCTCGAATAAGATTCGCGAGATAATGGGCCGTTGCTTCACCTTCGATAGTTGGATTTGTCGCTAAAATAACTTCAGTAAATTGTGCATTATCGAGTCGCTCGATAAGTTGATTAATGCCAATTTGTTGAGGTCCTATTCCATCAATGGGTGAGAGTCTACCCATCAGCACAAAATAGTATCCACGAAAAGTTGCTGTTTGCTCGATGGCAATGACATCAGCCGGTGATTCAACGATGCATAACTGGTGAGAGTGTCGAGCAGGATTTGAGCACAATCCGCAAAATTCTGTTTCGCAAAACGTTCTGCAGGCTTTGCAATTTCCGACTTTTTCGATTGCTAATTGCAAAGAGTTGGCCAGGGCTAATCCTTGAGGACGTTGGCGTTCCAAAATTTGAAACGCCATCCTTTGGGCTGTTTTTAAGCCGATTCCTGGTAAACATCGAAAGGCTTGTATTAATTCATTGATCAGCGGGCTGAACATGAAAAATAATCCTACGTGTTATTCTTTGTCTTTTTCAGGCAAACCAAGCTCTTTAGAAAGACCCATCATCTTTTGCTGTGAGGATGATTCAACAAGTTTGGTTCCTGCATTAAATGCAGCGGCAATCAAATCACCCAATTTTGTTGGGCCTAAGTTGTAGGCTTCTTGAGTAATCATTACCCCGTCCATTTCGGGAACGTAGTGTCTACCATTTTGAGAAATTCTGACCATGCCAGCACCAGATACGCCTTCGTAATGAGCAGTTTCTAGTTCTTCTTGCACGCGTTTAAAACTGTCTTGCATTTTTTGCGCGACTTTGACCAAGTCACTCATATCGCTAGGATTTACCATTTTGATCTCCTCGTATTACTAATCTGAACATCGGTTAAACAATTTTGCATCCGTACGACGCTAGGGTCATTATGTATCGTTGTAGGAGGTTTGGTCAAGTTCAATACAGGGTATGGAGTTGTCTAAGCAGGCTCAACAGAGTCTGGCAAAATTGTAGCTCCAAAGGTGCTTAAAATAGCCTGTACGTTTTTGTCTTGATGAATAGCGGATTCTGCATGTTGTTGTCGAGTTTCTTGTATTGCGGCTTGTTTTTGGGCAGGTGTAGGCTGTTCTGATGAGCCTATCTTAATTTCAACGCGAAGTTTCATGTTCAATGCATGAGACAGAGCTTCCTGAAAACGATCGATTAATCTTTCATTGATCATTGGCGACTGTCCGGAGCTCACTTGAAGTGTCACACAGTGATCAGTGATTGAGAGTAACGTGCAGTGTTGTGCGACGGCAAGAGCTGCGCCTGTTAGTTTTAAATGTGGCAGAATTGTTTCCCAGCTATCGGTATTGATTGCAGGAATATTGGTGTGTGTGCTTTGTGGGCGATGAGTGTCCGATGTTGCTTGACGGACAGTGTTTGTAGTTTCGTTTTGTGGTGAATTTCCTTGTTGAGTGCGCGAATTAACTGGATTCGATTTTGATGCTTGTTTTTCGATCGGTGTGTTGTTGTCTTTTTTGATTGTATTAATCGTTGGAGCACTATTTTCAGGATAAAAGGCTAACATTCGTAATAATGTCATTTCAAATCCGCTGCGCGGTGTGGAGGCTAACGATAAATCTCGTCGACCAAGAATCGCAATTTGGTAATAAAGCTGCAATTGTTCTGCAGAGAGTTTTTTAGCTAATTCACGAGGTATTTCGTTGTCTGCAAATAAATTAGACGTCAAGTTAGGTAGTGCATGGAGTAATGCCATTTGATGTAAAAGTGCCAGCAATTCTTCCATGATGTGAGAAAAATCAACGCCGAATTCAGACAAGGCTTGTGTTTGATCGTAAACTGCTTGAGCATCGTTGTTGATGAGTGCTTCGATAATGCCGTATAAATGTGTAGGTGCGAGTGTTCCGAGCATTGCACGAACCGTGTCGAGACTCACTCGATTATCACCATGTGCAATCGCTTGGTCGAGTAAACTCAACGCATCACGCATACTACCGTCAGCTGCGCGGGCCAGTTGTTGTAATGCGGGTAACTCAAAAGGAATTTTTTCTTGCTCAAGGACGTAGTTCAGTTGAGTTGCAATTTGTTCGATGGTGAGATTTTTTAAATGAAATTGCAGACAACGAGAAAGTACTGTCATCGGAATTTTTTGTGGATCTGTGGTTGCCAACAAAAATTTTACACGTGGTGGGGGTTCTTCTAATGTTTTTAATACCGCGTTAAAACTGTGCCCAGACAACATATGAACTTCGTCGATAATATAAACTTTGAATCGACCTTTGGTCGGAGCGTATTGCACATTATCCAATAATTCTCGAGTATCTTCGACTTTAGTGCGTGATGCAGCATCTACTTCAATAAGGTCGATGAATCGTCCTGCGTTAATTTCTGTGCAAGCACTACATTTTTCACAAGGCTGATCTGTTAAGGCAGTTTCACAATTTAAACATTTTGCAATTATTCTTGCGACAGTGGTTTTGCCTACACCGCGTGTACCAGTGAATAGATAGGCATGGTGCAGTCTATTTTGTTTGAGTGCATTGCTAAGTGCTTGCACCACATGTTGTTGACCTACCATATCAGCAAAGCTTTTTGGTCGCCATTTTCTTGCGAGTACTTGGTATTCCATGGAGGTTCCTTAGTCTCTAGAAAAGTAGGAGGGGCCAGGAAGTGGGCAATTCATGATTCAAGACTTGACCCGTTCACCCTAAGCCGAACCCCTTCTCCTCAAAATGGAGGCAACCTCACTAGCCACACCCCGGCGCCCAATGTGACTATTACCGTTGCTCCCTTCCGGGCCTGGCGGGGTTCACAGCTCATCGTCGCGAGGGGACCAGCAAGGTCACCATTACACGGAAAAACATATATTCATTGAGCTTACCTTGCGAGGTCACTGTGGTCAAGCTAAGCTAGAATCGATTAATGATTTTTGTTAGTCTAGTCTCGAGATAGAGTACACCTTCCCTTAAGTGAAATAGTGTGAACCAAGTAAATCATGTGATTTATCGAATATAATGCAGGAGGCAAAATGAAGTTATTTCGAACGAACAGCGCAGCTTTACCCGCTAGTGAAGAGAGTCAGAGAAATCCTGATTTATCTCGAGATTCAGGAGTGGAGCGTCAATTTTCTGATGAAATACTCAGGGGAACATCGGGCATTTTGCTATTGCTAGAATCGTTGTTGCAAATCACCGACATGAATGAACTCGTTGATTCACCGAATTCAGTTAATATGGATCTTGGTGGTCTCCGCCAATCACTATTAAACGTTCGGCCAAAAAATATAAGCCTCGGGCAGTGGGAATCTGTTTTTTCAGATTCATGGTTAGAAGATAACTCGGACTCATCAAATAGTGAGTGGAAAAAAATAGATGAGGTTAGCAATGTTGCTTGTTACTCTTTTCACCCCGAAATAATAGCTTTTGAAAATGGGATGCAAACATTTCAGTATCGACGACAATTTACTGATATGAATGCTTTTACTATCATTGCAATCAAAGAATTCAAAGCTGATCTTGATGCTATCATCAAGGAAAACTTACATTTGGTACTTTTTTTGCAGGATGTTATTGATACTCTTGTACATCGTATTTTGCCCTTGGTTTTGGACACAGATGAATATAGAAAAATTAAAGAAGGCATAGCAACTTCTCTCTATAGCCTTGATCTTTGGTGGAAAAATTCGAGATTAAATATTCGAAAAGAGCATTTATATGAACGTAAAATAGCTCAAGATATAGACTTTATTCGTGATGTCATCGCGAATGGTCTCTTAACTAAGTTGCCTGCGAAATTAATGACATTGCTTGAGCAATCAATTCACAGATTAGCACCAATTATTCAGTTGCATCCTGCAAATTCCTGTTTAGAAATTCACAGGATTAACCATAATACTCGTAGTATCTATACCACACTAAAATCAGTTGTGGATGAGCTAAATGCTCTGATCATTGGTTTGGATAGCAGGAAAACACCTGTTGCGAAAACAGGATTAAACTATATCTGCGACAATGTTATGGTTCGTAATGCTGCACGTGGCCTAAATAAAACAAGAACACGTAATTTTATTGCGCTAACGCGAAATCGTGCTAAATCGGCAGATCTTGGACAAGATGTTGTGATGTTGCCTGGTAGCAACTCAACACAACGTAAAAGCGGTGTAAGCTCATCTAATTTTGTTGATGGAAAATCGGATGAAGGTGGTAGCTCAAAATTAGGAGCGAACTCTCGCCAAAAAACATCGCCACGCGCTCGATTGACTTCAAAATCTTCTTCAGGTACTCCATTAACGCCAACTTTTTCTAAGAGGAGAAGTAACTCAGCCAGCCCACAATTTCAAGCTGAGGATATACCAGTAGTAGAAATAATTAATCCGGCAGAGCAAACATCAAACGCTGCAAGTCATAGTCGAGCGAGTCTAAAGAGTCCGCTACCAAGAACTTCATTTACTCTTGATTTAAGAAGTTTAACGCAGTCTCCAAGCGCGCGTGATATCTCACCCCGTAATGGTGATGTTGATGAATGGAATCCAGATCATGAAAGTCCTCACGATAGATCTGGGGTTTCGCCATGATTATCAAGATAATAGTGTAGATTAGGAAAGAAGAAGTGACTCTAACGTTTTAATAAATATTTCTGTTAATTGCGTTAAATCATTGACGATTGTGTTTTCGTTAACTTGATGAATACTTTGATTAATCACTCCAAATTCTATGACTTGAGCCCCTGTTTTTGAGATAAATCTTCCGTCCGAAGTTCCCCCTGTGGTACTCAATTGTGGTGAAATTCCAGTTGTGTTTTTGATGGCATTACTCAATGCTTGAGTTAATTCTCCAGGATGTGTGATAAAAGGTTCTGCACCATGTGTCCAGAGAATATCATATTTTAATTGTTGATCTTTGAGTATTGTCTCAATGCGTTCTTTAATTTTTTCAGCAGTCTGCTTTGGAGAGTAGCGTAAATTAAAGTGGGCTTCTAATTTACCCGGAATAACATTTCCAGCACCTGTGCCGCTGTGGATGTTGGAAAATTGTAAAGATGTGGGTTGAAAATGTTCGTCGCCATTATCCCAACTGATCTGACTCATTGTATGAAGAGCCATAAAGGATCGATGAATAGGATTTTCAGCTAGTTGCGGATAGGCGATATGACCTTGTTTTCCATGAATCGTTAATTTCGCTGATAGTGATCCACGTCGCCCATTTTTTATGGTATCGCCAAATTGCTGATCACTTGTTGCTTCGCCCACAATGCAATAATCGATAGCTCGATCGGAGGGTGGGAGGTTAGCGAGTACTTTTTGTGTTCCATCTATTGCGTCACCTTCTTCATCACTTGTGATCAAAAAGGCGATGGATCCTGAATGATTAGGATATTTTGAAACAAATTTTTCTGCAGCGCAAACCATCGCAGCAACGCCACTTTTCATATCAGCTGCACCGCGACCAAAAAGTTTACCATCAACAATGGTAGGTTCGAATGGCGGGTATTGCCACGCATCGAGAGGTCCTGGCGGAACAACGTCGGTGTGACCACAAAACACTAATAGTGGAGCAGACTTTCCTCGTCGAGCCCAAAGATTTTTTACGTTGCTAAAAGGATAATGCGTGATAGAAAAACCCATTTTTTCTAAACGTGCCGCGAGAATTGATTGGCAAGCGCCATCTTCGGGAGTAATTGAGGGCTCACGTATCAGTTGTTGAGCAAGCTCGAGAGTGTCCATAAAGCCGTTGTCCACGCTGTTAGTTGATATGTTTTAATCTAGCAAACTCTTCCGGGTTGGTCCACTTTTAAGTGCAGGTATTTGGTTTTTGCGCGTGGTCCCCTATATTTGTAAGAATTTATACCTGATTGATAGGTATATTGTACCTCTATAAAAATTCTAAGAATGAGAATATAATGCGATTTTGTGTCTAGCCTGGATACTACATGAATAATACTACGAGAATTATTATGCAATATCCAAGTTAAGTACGGAGGTAAGTATGGAAATTCAGGAAGAGTTTATTGCAGTATTAGTGATATACGATCATGATCTCACTGTGACCAAACGCCATAGTGAAGGAGCCAGATGCCGACGCTCCTTTGAGAAACCGTATGAAATGAATCTTCGAGTATTACCCTCATTGCGAACTCATATCCAAGCATTAAGCGTATGCAAAAATAAAAAAGTTCTTTTTGGTGTTGCGACTTTGGGAGAATTTGAAGAGCGAATTTTTGAATCTTGGAAAGTGCTAGGTGTCGAAAAAGAAGATTTATTAGTCTGTGCGAAATTCCTTGATGAGGAAACGCTTGCTGAGATGGGTAAGTATTTGCATATTGTGAATATACTTTCGCAACTTTATTCAAAACATCCTAATGTAAAAATTGAGCATGTCTATGTTGTTGACGATTCTCTTGCTGTCATCAATGCTTTAGAAAAATTTGCTGAGCTTATTAAGCAATCTGCTTGGAAAGATGATCCTCGGTTTAATATTTCTATTGAAGGAATTCTGGTTCCTAGACCAGAATTGGAATATGAAATGATTGAGGTGGAAGGTAAATTTCCTCGTGCTGTGATTAAAATGCGCAGAGATGAAATACTGCAAGCGAATGTTTGTGTCGAATTACCCTTTAGTGAACGTAGATTTGTGGATGTGCTTAATTTACTTGAAGAAAAAATTGATCATGAAAAAAAATTTAGATCTTTAGTTGGCACGTTATCTCAATGTTTAAAAGAAAAGAAAGCTGCTCAAAAAAAAGAACAAAGATGTTTGGCTAAGTCTTTGGATGGAATGTTCGTGATGAAGTCTAGAGTAAAAAGAGAGCTCTTAAATATCAGTAATAGTAGTGATTCGTTAGGCGGCTCGGTTTATAATTCAATTTCTGATGCGGAAGGAGAAGAAAATAAATCGTGTGATGATCAAGAAAATTTATTTAGATCGGCATAATATTATTGAAGTTTAGTCTCTTAGAAGAGTGTTAATATCAACTTTCGCACGTGTTTTCTCATCCACGCGTTTAACGATCACTGCGCAATATAAGCTATATTTTCCATCTTTAGAGGGTAAATTTCCGGGAACAACGACTGCTCCTGCAGGAACTCGCCCGTAACTAATTTCGCCGGTTTCTCGATCATAAATTTTTGTGCTTTGACCAATATAAACACCCATGGAAATTACAGCGCCAGTTTCTACAATCACACCTTCAACAATTTCTGATCGTGCACCAATAAAACAATTGTCTTCAATAATGGTTGGATTAGATTGCAATGGTTCTAGCACTCCGCCAATGCCTACACCGCCAGATAAATGAACATTTTTGCCGATTTGTGCGCATGAACCCACTGTGGCCCAGGTATCAACCATCGTGCCGGTATCGATAAAAGCACCAATATTGATGTACGAAGGCATTAACACAGTTCCTGCAGCAATAAAGGCCCCATGTCTTACGCACGCCGGTGGTACAATACGAACACCTTGTTTTTCCAATTGTTCGGGAGAGTAGTCGGTAAATTTCATCGGGACTTTATCGTAGAATTGAGTGAAGCCGCCTTGCATTGAAGAATTAGAATTGACGCGAAAATACAGTAATACGGCTTTTTTTAGCCACTGATTTACTTTCCATCCATCAGGCGTTTTTTCAGCGACGCGAGTTAAACCACGATTCAATAAATCAATCGATGTGATAATAGCATCGAGAATTGTGCTATCGACATTTTTAGGTGTAATCGATTGTCGGTGTTCGTAAGCATTGTCGATGATTTCAGCGAGGTCTTGCATATTGGTCTCTAAATCCAGGATATATTACTGAAGATGATCATCACGATGATACCCTATATGGTGATGGTGTCAAATCTCAAGATTCAAATCGTTAAATTGAGATTTGACACCATCACCATTTGCTAAGTATGATACCGGATTCTTTCGGGGTATAGCGCAGTCTGGTAGCGCGCCTGCTTTGGGAGCAGGATGTCGGGGGTTCAAATCCCTCTACCCCGACCATGTTAAAGAGTAATGGTGTCAAGACTCAAATCGTTAAGTTGGGCCTCGGTACTATTGCGCAAGGTTTGTGCGCCTGTAGCTCAACCGGATAGAGCACCGGCCTTCTAAGCCGGGGGTTGCAGGTTCGAGTCCTGCCTGGCGCGCCAGTTAGGCGATGTGTCTTGGTGGGTGTAGCTCAGTTGGTAGAGCGCCGGATTGTGATTCCGGTGGTCGTGGGTTCAAGTCCCATCACTCACCCCAAAATGCTAAACGTTGGGTCGTTAGCTCAGTTGGTAGAGCAGCTGACTCTTAATCAGCGGGTCGTAGGTTCGAAACCTACACGACCCACCAATCGGTGGAAGGTCCGCGAGAGTGGCGAAATTGGTAGACGCGCTGGATTTAGGTTCCAGTGGGGTAACCTGTGAGAGTTCGAGTCTCTCCTCTCGCACCAATTTTAGGTATTAATTTTTTAGAGGTCTATGATCATGTCAGAAGTGGTAGAGCGATTGAGTGAATTAAAGAGAAAGATCACGGTTACAATTCTTGATCACGATATAGAGCAAGAAGTGCTGAAGCAACTCGAAGAATTAACGGGCAAAGTAAAATTGAAAGGATTTCGACCTGGAAAAGTACCTTTAATTGAAGTTAAACGTCGATATGGTAAATCAGTACGTGATGATGTTGTTCAAAAATTAGTAGGCACCAAATTAGAAAGCATCGTAAAAGAACAAGAATTAAAAATTGCTAGCTCACCCCATATCGAGCTGTTACCTGCAGATTCAAATCAACAAGTGCAATGCGAAGCGATTTTTGAAGTGTACCCTGAATTTAAGCTAGCTTCACTCAAAGGAATCAAAATTCAGCAAGTTAAATCAAGTGTGTCATCAGCAGATGTTGATAAAATGCTTGATAAAATGCAACGACAGCATGCTAAATGGACTGAAGTGAATGGGCCTGCAAAATTGGGTGATAAACTCGTCATTAATTTTGTGGGTAAAATTGACGGAAAAGAATTTGATGGCGGAAGTGCAAAAGATGTTGAGTTAGAATTAGGTAGCAAAATGATGATCCCTGGATTTGAAGATGGGTTAATCGGGGTCGAAAAAAATCAACAACGTTCATTATCTTTGAAATTTCCAAAAGATTATCATGCGAAAGATTTTGCTGGAAAAGCAGCGGAATTTGATGTGACAGTGAATAAAATTTCTACGCCTGAATTACCTGAGATGAACGAAGAATTCGCTACGAAATTCGGCGTTAAAGAAGGTGGAGTCCCTGCGTTACGAAAAGATATCGAAGATAATATGCGTAAGGATATTGAGCAACGCAGTAAAGATCGAGTTAAACAAGATCTGATGAAGATTTTGATTGAGAAAAATGTTTTTGAAATTCCTACGTCACTTATTGATCGAGAAATTAAACGATCGCAAGAAGAATTTTTAGAGCGAATGGGCGGTAAAAATAAAAATTTAATCGATGCTTTACCACGAGAGCATTTTGAAGAAAAGGCAATTCAAAACGTAAAATTAGGACTGTTATTCTCAGAAGCCATCGAACATTTTGATTTGAAAGTCGATGAAAATCGAGTGATGACAAAATTACAAGAGTTTGCTGCTTCTTACGAGCATCCTGCGGAATTTGTAGAGCTTTATAAAAAGAATCCACGCAGTATGGATTATTTTCGATCTAACGTGCTTGAAGAGCAAGTGGTTGAAAAATTCTTGGAAGAAGTTGAGGTGACTGAGAAGCAACTCTCTTATGACGAGTTTATGAACCCTAAACACGAGGAAGTGTAGTACCATGTTTACGAATCAGCTAGTGCCTATGGTGGTTGAACAATCAGCTCGTGGAGAGCGTGCGTATGATATCTATTCACGATTACTCAAAGAACGAGTTATTTTTTTAGTGGGTGAAGTTGAGCCTCATATGGCTAATTTAGTGATTGCGCAATTATTATTTTTGGAATCCGAAAATCCAGATAAGGATATTAGTCTTTATATTAACTCTCCTGGCGGTCATGTGACTGCTGGAATGGCGATTTACGATACGATGCAATTTATTAAGCCAGATGTGAGTACTTTGTGCTTCGGTTTAGGCGCCAGCATTGCCTCATTGTTATTATGCGCAGGGGCAAAAGGTAAACGTTTCTGTTTGCCCAATTCTACCATAATGATTCATCAAGTATTAGGCGGTTATCAAGGGCAAGGGTCAGATATACAGATTCATGCTAAGGAAACCCAGCGGGTGAGTGATCAAGTGAATGCGGTATACTCTAAGCATACTGGTAAGTCACCTGATATCATTGAAAAAGATCTCAATCGAGATCATTACATGTCGGCAGAGCACGCCGTTTCGTATGGTCTTGTCGATGCCATTATTGCCACGCGTGCTGATGCGGGTATTATGCTTCCAAAGGTAGAAATTGCCTGATTTCGCTTTTTCTGATCAATCCACTCGCCATCCGTCTTTCTCAGACAAATTCGGATATTCGCGCTATAATTGAAATATGGGAAATAGTCCATATATAAGATACTAGAGGGGTAACAAATGAGTGAAGAAATGAAGGGCATGTACTGTTCTTTTTGTAATAAAAGCCAGCATGATGTGCGAAAATTGATTGCCGGACCAGGCGTTTTTGTCTGTGATGAATGTGTAGCTTTATGCAATGATATTATTCGTGAAGAGGCTGGAAGCATCTCTGAGGTTAAGGCTGATACAAAACTGCCCACTCCAACTGAAATTAAAACCGCTTTAGACGAATACGTGATCGGTCAAGATTTCGCCAAAAAGGCTTTATCTGTTGCTGTCTACAATCATTATAAGCGTCTGTACAGTGATCCTGGTAATAATGAAGTTGAGCTTGGGAAAAGTAATATTCTGCTCATTGGTCCAACAGGGTCTGGTAAAACGTTATTGGCTCAAACCTTAGCTAAAATTCTTGATGTACCTTTCACAATTGCTGATGCGACCACGCTTACTGAAGCGGGTTATGTGGGTGAAGACGTTGAAAATATTATTCAAAAATTATTGCAAAATTGCGATTATAGCGTTGAAAAAGCGCAGAGTGGAATTGTATACATCGATGAAATCGATAAGATTTCTCGCAAATCTGAAAATCCTTCGATTACACGTGATGTTTCTGGAGAAGGTGTTCAGCAAGCGTTGTTAAAATTAATCGAAGGCACTGTTGCGAGTATTCCGCCACAAGGTGGGCGTAAACATCCTCAACAAGAATTTTTGCATGTCAATACATCGAATATTTTATTTATTTGTGGCGGCGCATTTTCTGACTTAGATAAAGTTATTCGTCAGCGCACAGAAAAAAGTGGAATAGGATTCTCTGCAAATGTGCATAGTCAAAAAGATCAAAAAATATTTAGTGAATTAATGAAGCTCGTTGAGCCAGAAGATTTAATTCGTTTTGGATTAATTCCTGAATTTATTGGTCGATTACCAGTAATTGCAGTGCTGGATGAGTTGGATGAAAATGCATTAATGTCAATTTTAACAGAACCACGAAATGCATTGACAAAGCAATATGCAAAATTATTTGGTATGGAAAATGTCGAATTAGAATTTCGTCCCGATGCATTGCGTGAAGTCGCTAAACGATCGATGGCACGTAAATCGGGGGCGCGTGGACTTCGTTCGATTTTAGAACATGTTTTGTTAAATACCATGTATGAATTACCTTCAATTGAAAATCTCAGTAAAGTAGTGATTGATGCGTCAGTCATTCAAGGAAAGAGTGAACCTTTATTAATTTATGCCGGTGATGGTGAAGTCAGTTCAAAAACTCAAGAGAAAGCCACTGTGAGTGAAGCTGCGGTACCGAAATCTGCTAGAAAGGGAGAGCGTTAATATGCCTACAACTAAAGCTATGATTTATCCTGTATTACCTTTGCGTGATGTGGTTGTATATCCGCACATGGTGATACCACTATTCGTGGGTCGAGAAAAATCCATTAAGGCACTTGATGCGGCTATGGAAGGTGATAAGCAGATTTTCTTAGTTGCTCAAAAAGAAGGTGGTATTAACGATCCTAAAACACAGGATATGTACCAGGTCGGAACCTTATCGACTGTTCTGCAAATGCTAAAATTACCCGATGGAACGGTTAAAGTATTGGTAGAAGGAAATCAACGTGCTGATGTTGTCAGTTTTACTGAAGGCACTGATTATTCAACCGCAGAAATATCTTTTGTACATGAAGTGATAGAGCCCGAAGAAGATTTATCGATTATTATTCGTTCGCTGTTGACGTGTTTTGAAGAATACGTGAAAATAAATAAGCGTATTCCACCAGAAATTCTTAATTCATTAGCAGGCATTGAAAATCCTGCTCGATTGGCGGACACAATTGCCGCTCATGTTCCATTAAGTTTACATGACAAACAACTGATTTTGGAAGCTCGGGATATTCGTTCGCGATTAGAATTAGTCCTTGTTCATTTCGAAGCTGAAATTGATAAAATGCGACTCGATAAACGTGTACAAAAACGCGTTAAATCTCAAATGGAAAAGAGTCAGCGTGAATATTATCTCAATGAAAAAATGAAAGCGATTCAAAAAGAATTGGGTGAAATTGACGAATCAACTGGCATGACTGAATTAGAGCAGTTGGAAGATAAGATTAATAAAGCAGGTATGACGCAAGAAGCTAAAACGAAAGCGATGGCCGAATTGACTAAATTAAAGATGATGCCACTAATGTCGGCTGAGGCAACGGTTTCTCGAAATTATCTCGATTGGCTGTTATCAGTGCCTTGGAAGAAAAAAACCACTGTTAGTTCAGATTTATCAAAAGCTGAGGCGGTGTTAGAACATGATCATTTTGGTTTAGAGCGTGTTAAAGAGCGGATTATTGAATTTTTAGCTGTCCAGCAACGTGCGAAGAAAGTGAAAGGACCGATTTTATGCTTGGTAGGACCTCCTGGTGTTGGTAAAACATCGCTCGGTGAGTCTATTGCTCGGGCAACGGGTCGAGAGTTTGTGCGTATTTCTCTAGGTGGAATTCGAGATGAAGCTGAAATTCGTGGTCACCGACGTACTTATATTGGATCACTCCCAGGTAAAATCATTCAAAAATTGGCCAAAGTAAAAGTGCGTAATCCTTTATTTATGTTGGATGAAGTCGACAAAATGGCGATGGATTTTAGAGGTGATCCTGCATCGGCATTATTGGAGGTGTTAGATCCTGAACAAAATCATGCATTCAATGATCATTATTTAGAGGTTGACTATGATTTATCTGATGTGATGTTTATTGCAACATCGAATTCACTCAATATTCCTCCTGCATTATTAGATCGTATGGAAGTAATTCGTTTGGCGGGTTACACTGAAGATGAAAAACTTAATATTGCATTACGTTATCTTGTGACTAAACAATTTGAGCAAGCCGGATTAAAACCTGAAGAAATCAGTATAACAGAAAGTGGTATTCTCGAAATTATTCGGCATTATACTCGTGAAGCGGGTGTACGTAATTTAGAACGTGATATTGCAAAGATCTGTCGTAAAGTTGTAAAAGAGCTTTATTTCAAGAATAAAAAAGGTAAATCAAAGAAAGCTATTATTACGGGTCGCAATATTGAAAAATATTTGGGTGTGAAAAAATTCCGTTATGGTTCTGCTGAAGAACAAAATCAAGTGGGTCAGGTTACTGGTTTGGCTTGGACTGAAGTAGGCGGAGAGTTGCTTAAGATTGAGTCTGCTGTAATGCCTGGAAAAGGTAAAACGACGATTACAGGCCGTTTGGGTGATGTGATGCAAGAATCTATTCAAGCAGCAATGACAGTGGTGCGTTCACGTGCACATGTGCTTGGAATTCCAGATAAATTTTTCCAGGAAAATGATATTCATATACATGTTCCTGAAGGTGCAACACCTAAAGACGGTCCGAGCGCAGGTGTTGGTATGGTGACAACTATTGTGTCTGCGATTACAAAGATTCCTGTGCGCGCCGATGTTGCGATGACGGGTGAAATTACACTGCGCGGTGAAGTTTTACCGATCGGTGGATTAAAGGAAAAATTAATTGCTGCGCATCGTGGCCGTATTAAGAAAGTTTTAATTCCATTTGAAAATCAGCCTGAATTAAAAGAGATTCCAAAAAATATTACGCACGGATTGGAGATTATCCCTGTTCGATGGATTGATCAGGTCTTGGAAGTGGCATTGACTTATCAACCACAGCCTTTAACTGCTGCGGCTGAAGTTCCGCTGGAAGTTGTTGTTGCAAAATCAAAATCACGTAAGAAACCAAAACGCTCCGATGATACGCGTGCTCATTAATAGCATCTCCCGCTTAAGGATTTTGGGTGTTTTTTTGTCTCTCAATGCATTGTTCAGGGGTGTTGATTTTAAAAGCGGGAGATGCTTCCTTTGATATATTTAGGGCAGAGAATCACGACTCTCCCCTAAAACCCCTCATCGTGAAAGGAAGCTCTTCTAACGCCTTGAATGCAAATGATTTTACTTTAGCGGGAATTGCTGACTCATTATTATTATTCTTATTCAGCTTCGTCGAAGCGATTTTCAAAAAGGGCTTTGATTTGGGTGAAGGCTTCGAGTTCGTCGGAGCCGGAGACGGTGAGTTCGAGTTCAGTGCCTTTAGCAGCGCCGAGCATCATGATGCCCATAATGCTTTTGCAGTTGACTGTTTTATTATCGAGCGTGAGCTTTGATTCAGCAGAAAAATGACCAGCGAGATTGACGAGTTTAATGGATGCTCGCGCATGTAAACCTAATTTGTTGATGATGGTGACTTTTTCACTAATCATTATTCTTTTCCGAATCGTCTGAACGACACTCAACAATGCCACCTTGTCCACCTGATACAGCATTCGCAGCAATTTCGTCGAGCGATAAATTTGGATAGTTCATCACGCGTAATAACATGGGTAAGTTTAAACCGGTAACAATTCGAACATGGCCTGTTTCCAGTGTATCTTTGCAAATATTAGAAGGTGTGGAACCGTATAAATCAGTTAAAATTAAAACACCTTCACCAGAGTCAAGTTTAGCAATAGCATTTTTCACTAATAATTTTAATTTATCTGGGTCGGCATCAGAAGGGACTCCGACCGTTGAAAGTTTTAGAGGTAATTGATGATTAAACGATGTATCAATCGCATCAGCGAGTGCTTTGCCAATGTTATGATGGCTCACAATTAGAACTGCAACACTCATGAGGGTTGTCCCATATTTTCGTTGGTTTTTGCAATAAACGTTTGATTAAAGTCGAAGCCTTTTTTGCGCTGAATTGATTGCATGGTTGCTAATTCAATGAGCAGTGCAAGATTTCTTGAAGGAGCAGTGGTGAGCTGAACATAAGGTAATTCAGTATCGAGTAGGGAGTGAGTCGTATATTCAAGCATCAATGGATTCAGTGATTGTTTTGGTTCGTGCGGTAATAGATCAATGATGAGATCTACCACATGTTTTTTGCACAACGAGGATACACCATAATATTGTTCAACATGGATAACACCTAATTCACGGATATTTAAGCATCCAAAAAGAATATTGGGAGAACTTCCAACGATTTGATCATGCTCTTTTTCTAATGTGACGGCGTCATCACTCACAAGCTGATGACCTCTATCGATGAGATTCAGTGCTAATTCACTTTTTCCTATTCCACTAGGGCCTATGATAAAAATTCCTTGATTATAAATGCTCATTAATAAGCCAGTGGTTATGTGTGAAGTCATCGCAGTTTCCCCGTTACAATTCGAAATAAATCATCTTCAGATTTTGCATCGCGTAATTGTTCACGAAATGATTTTATCGAAAATAATTCTGCAAGTTTCGAGAGAATTTTCAAGTGTTCTTCAGTATTCTCAATAGGTATGAGTAACCCAAATAAAATATCGACGGGTTCATCATCAGGTGAATCAAAATTAATAGGATTGGCTAATTGGATGAGAGAAGCGAGTGGTTTGTCCAAACCTTCTAGTCGCGCGTGTGGAAGTGCGACTCCAAATCCTATAGCCGTGCTGCCTAATTTTTCTCTTTCAATTAAAGCATTCAGTGCATCTTTTTGTTTGATGGATGAGTTACCTTGAGTAGCAAGTAAGCAAACACTTTCAAGTGCGCTTTTTTTGCTGACGCAATTCGCTTTCGCTGCAAAATTCGATGCTGTAAGAAGTTCAGTAATGTTCATTGGATTGATTAGTGTTTGTCTTTGTGTTTTTCGATTTGACGAAGCAATTTGTCGATGACATTAAGTATGGATTTGTGCATATCATCCGATTCTGATTCAGCATGAAGCTCGGCACCGGGAATATGGACTTTGGCTTCAACAGAGTGGATTAATTTATTGACAGCCAGTACGACGTGGATGTTGGTTATTCTATCGTTTTGGCGCATGAGACGTTGAAATTTACTTTGCGTGAACTCGCGTAATGACTCGGTTATTTCAATGTTTTGACCGGTAAGCTGTAGTTGCATCAATCCCCCACTAATGACTAAAAGTGCTGGGGATTGTACTCCTTATTTTTGGGTTTGTCTCTAGCTATCAGTTCGTTAAGCCGAGACCTCGTATTCTTACTTATGAAGCTCCACCAGGTGGGTGCGGAAGGGTGGCGCTCTTAGACCTGAGCCCCTTGTGGATAGCGTTAATGACCGGCCAAAATAGGCTTTATATGGCCACTAGATATCTTATAATCTCCTGAGAAAGCTTATATTTTCTGGCATTTAGCCTATAGTGATATTTGAGGGTGTTATGATAATAGTAGCCAATCAGTTGGAGCCTATGACCGTTACTGCGGACCTCGTATTCATAAGAGCTAGATTGGAAAATTTCTTGCCATTACTTATAAAGCAGGCGGATTTAGCAAAGCGTTTGGCATTATCTTTAAAGTCATCCCCGCTGAATAGGGCATTCATATCTGACTCCTAGTGGTTAATAGGTACTCAAAATAGAGAGATAGCCCACGATCTTACCTAAAATAGGCATGTTATCATTGATTTTTTAACAGAAAGCGAGTACAATTATATAAATTTCTTAAGAAGCGAGGTACTATGAGATACAAAAGATTTCTTTCCAATATTGTTGGGGCATCTCAAACTAAGGCTCTAAAAGAAAAATTGGAATTACCTTCTTTTATCAACACTAGATCAGCTAATGACTTTTTTTTAATGATGTCTGAGTGGGATGAGGCAAAAAAATTATTTGAGTTAGGTGCTTACTCAGAAGCTAAACAACATATTACAAGAGCAGTAAATCTCTGTGTGGATCTTGAAGGTATTACACCCTTTATTGTTGGAACTTATTTGACTAGGCTTTCCAAATTTGAAAACGAAATAGAATCAAAAGATAACGGCTTGGCTCATAAGTTAACTTAATAACCTACACATTTTTTTCAATAATAATTTTGTAATCCAGTAAGAATAATGAAAACTTGAACTGAGAGGCATGTAATAAAAATAAAGGAGACTAGATTTGAAACGTTTTTTTTCCACAGTAAATTCACGTCCTGGTTCATTAATGGGGCTAGGAAGCTTAAGCGATCTTGAGAATTTACCAATCTCGTTTCGCGTTGTCACTTGGCCACCATCAAGAAAGATTATGGTTAACAGATTTCTTCGAATTTATGATCGAGTTCCGTTAACTGCGGATGAAGTTAAGTTAGCTCTGCGAGAAAGCCAAGATGAGAATACACGTATAGACCCATATGGTCATTCGGCTGCTGAACTACGTGTTAATTTACAACATCCAGAACTTAATGATCAGCTTAGGATAAGAATTCAAGATCAGGCAAAACTTTCTAAAAAAGAAATGTCCTGTATTTCAAGCCTTTATGCGTACGTTAGTTGGTATCCCGACAGGAATTCTTCGACTGGGCGATTACTAAATCTAAGAGAACGCTTATTATTGATAAAATCGCCAGAACATCTTAACACTGATGCATTAAAGAAAGATCTTTTAGACATATTAACTTCTGAGTACAAGGCTACTTGCAACCCATATAACGCAGATGAAAAACAATATGGAGAGCCATTACCTGAAAGAATTTTAACTTTTACTAGTTTAGATTTTATCAGTATTACTGATACATTGTTTAAAATGATGAAATATCAAGTTTCAAATGCTCGTCTAGTTATGAATCAGGCTTCTGATCTTGGGACTTATTATGGAATTGATATGTTAGTGAGAAATATATTACATTCTTTAGCGCAACATGAAAAAATCGATCTCCCGGTTCATGTTTGTACGACAGCCGTATTGCGTTTGTTAAAAGATGGAGTAGGTAATGATTTATATACCCGAGCAGTGGACGAAGTAATTAACTCGAATCCAAAATTATCACATGGAATTCCCTTGGTTGATACAGTTCATTATCTTGCGAAGGAGATTCATAATCTATCTGAACTTTCAAATGCTCCTAGTCATAAGTTTTGACAAATTGAGGAGGGTAGGTGTCAGATCTAAGATCAGTGCTTCAAATTATATTACAGGACAAGTAGTGACCTTATAGATCTAACACTTGTTTTTTCCCCGCTGTTAATTTTCAGTTTTTTTAACATGCATAGCATGTGTTTTTTCAACAAAAGGTTCAAACTGAACATTATCTCCAATCTCAAAAGTTTCGAGTTCAATAGGGGAGGAAAGTTGTTTATGGTCACGAAGGTCATAAAGTAAATGCTCTGTGCTGTTTATATCACCCAGATGAGCAATATACTCCACACCGTTCTCACTAATACGATAGCCATATATCTGACCCTGTGGACTCGTGAGAAAATCTATTATTTTACCAGTATGATGAGATTGCATAATTTTTCTCCTAAATGTTTACACACTGTAAGTATAGTACATTTTATTAAATATATGAAAAACTGATAGTCATTGTATAGTCGATTGGTCCTCACAATGTATGTAAGGATTATTTCATATTTCAGGATTTGACTCCATTCCCCATTCGTGAAATCTACATGAGATGGGGGGCGAAAGGAGTCTGGTGGTTGTGAGGTTGAAAAGCCTAGATACAGAACTCATAAGAAAATATCTAAAAAGTAAATATATAGATTAAGATGAGCTATAATTATTATTGCATGAAACTGAAAGGATATTATATGAGTAGTAGTAATAATCGAAAATTAGTTATTTTAACAGGGGCAGGTTTTTCTAAGTCATTTGGACTTCCTTCAACTATAGATCTAAAAAATACTCTACATAATAAACTTAGCAACAATCCTGACCTTTTAGAGAAACTCAAATGTGAAAATGCCAATTTTGAAGATATCTGCAGTGAACTCGAAAATAAAAGCGATCATTCGAATTTTGAAGAATTCAAAAAAGCTGTTATAGATATATTTCGATCCATGATTGATCGTTACAATAATATTGAAGATGATATAAAACGTAATACAAGAAATCATTTTATCTTAAAATTCTTTGAAAATATAGATGAAAACGATTCTCTAGATGTTTTTACATTGAATATGGATGTATTATTTGAGCACCCTCAACTATTTCATTATCGAGGTGCAGGCAGTAATGATGGGATTGATTTGTATTACCCAGGTTTATTTAATATATGTAACTCTAAGCCCGAAGAATACAATAATTATTCTGACAGAAAAATAGACCGAATGTGTCATAATGCAATTATAGAAGAAGCTATAATAGACTATAGAAAAAAATATTCTGATGAATATTCTGAAACAAAAACATTAGATACTCTTATAATGAAAGCTCGCAAGGGATATTTAAAGTCAAAAAGCTCTTTTATTGGAAGTTGCATGGTTCAATAAGTTGGAAAGATAAAGAAAAAAATGACCTTTTAATATTTGGAAAAGAAAAGCATCTTGAAAATAATCCGTTGCTAAAGTTCTATCTTGATAATTTTGACGAAAAAATTAATATGAATGATGTTGTAATTATTGGTTATGGTTTTTGTGATGAGCATATTAATAAGATAATATATGATGCTGTTGAGAATTCAGGAACAAAAGTTCATGTCATAAACCCAGAAGCGGGTCTTGATCGACCATTTTATCGAGAAAAACTAGAGCGCATGGAGCCCCATATAACATTACACCCTTATACTTTTAATGATCTATATACATTCACTGAAACAAATTATCCATGGGGACTTGTTGAGCTCTACAAAATATTAAACCTAAAGATAAAAAAAAGATAAGAATTCAATTTTAAAATTTATGGAAAAAGAGGGGTCTATTAGAAGGTCCCTATCAAAGAATTACATCGTACATCGGGGTCAGATTAGGGATGAGTCAAGCAAAGATATGACCCCTGACGTGCTTTGTTAGTGCCACAATCCTAAAATCACACCATAGAGTGTGAATTGTAAAATATGATAGCCTGCGTCGATTAGAAAGATACTTAATTTTTTGCTGGAAAAGGCATAATTTACACCGAATGAAGTAGCGACGAGGCATGATCCGGTAATGAAACCAATACTGATTGCTGCCCATAGTTCAGGTGAATTACCAAGGAATTTCGCGAAGGCGAATGCACTGATAATCCAAAGAATAAATGCAGCCAGAAATACAAGCGCGGGGTGTGAAGGTTTATTTCCTTTGCACTCTTCACTATAAAATTTTCGAAATAAAATATTGTACCAGAGCCCGCCTAAAATAAATGAAGATAATACGCACGCTGCAATGGCCAATAAATTCAAGTTGGTCATCATGATGTTGCTCCTTTTAAAGTTTGCATAAAAGTTGAAAGGTAAAATTACAGGGAACCTATCTTAATTGAGTGCAGAGTAGAAGGATTAAGTTTGGGATTTTTCTAAGAAACGGACTCTTCTTCCTGTTTATGGAGGGCAAAATCTTGGCCTAGGTAAACATCACGGACTTTTTGATTGGAAAGAATAGCTTTGGGTGAACCTTCAGCAATAATTTCGCCGTTATTGAGAATGTAAGCGCGTTCGCAAATATCCAGAGTTTCTCGAACATTATGGTCAGTGATTAAAATGCCCAGCCCACGCTGTTTGAGGTGAGTGATCATTTTTTTGATTTCTTCAACGGAGAGAGGATCGACACCTGCAAAAGGTTCGTCGAGGAGAATGCATGACGGGTTCGAAGCTAAAGACCTCGCTATTTCAGTACGACGTCGTTCACCACCTGAAAGCGTAGCGCCTTTGTTGTGTCGCAAATGAGCTAAGTTAAATTCGTGTAATAAGTCTTCGAGGGCGGTTTGTTTTTCGTGAGCATTTAAATCCTGACGAATTTGCAGAGGTGCCAAAATATTTTCAGCCACCGTCAGGCCTCGATGAATGGAATTTTCTTGTGGAAGATAGCCCAGCCCCATTCGTGCGCGAGAGGATTCTGGCAGTGCGCTAATGTCAGTATTGTTAATGATAATCTGACCTTCATTGGGACGATGCAGACCGATGATTGTTTCAAAAATGGTGGTTTTGCCAGCGCCGTTGGGGCCTAATAACCCAACAATTTCACGAGGATTCACTTTTAGCGAGACGTTGTTGACTAGACGTCTTTTACGTCGAATGAGTACTACATTTTTGACTTCTACTGAGTTTGTCATTTGATTTCACTAGTTGCTTTGGCTATTGGTTCTAACACAATGATGGTTTTGCCCTGTGCGGACGGTTTTGAAACCACCGTTTCATTCGCAATATCAATCACAATGTGAGGCGATTTCATAACGTTTCCACCTTGTGAAACTTTCCCATTCTCTAACAGTTGCACGGTTGATTGAAGTGGGTTGAATTCGATCGTATTGGCCGAAGCATAGAGTCTTTGTCGTTGTGGGCTGGTCAATGTGCTATAAACGGCAGGGTGCCCTAATGCTTGCATTTTGTCAATCTTATTTTCGGTAGTAAAGTGTACGACGACTTGTTCAGCGTTAAGTGTGGTAGTGCCTTGTTTTGAAACGACATTGCCTTGATAGGTTAGTGTGTTAGTACGCTGATTAAATTGAGCCGAAGTCGACGAAATTGTGATGGGGGATTGTGAGTCAGAGGGCAGTGCGAAGCTTTGTGTGGGTATTATCACTAGGCTGAGCAGTGCGAGCAATCGGTTCATACTGACCTCTAATATCTGTTAGTAGTTTTAATGTGCCAGCTTTCATATCGCCGTGCAACCCTTTGCCCCGCAGAACAATTTGTGGGTCTTCGAATGGCATGACTTTCTAGTGCATATCAGGGTATAAACCAATAAATACGAGAGTCTTAGAGGATATGGAATAGACCCCATATTTTGAGCCAAAATATGGAGTCTATTCCATATTTGTGCTATGATTGCGATCTGACTATTAACAGAGCTTTATCTTTATGAATACTCAACACGTTATATTGCCTCGGTATCTCGATTTGGAGTTGCCGCGAAAGCAATCTGCTTTCTTATGGGGTGCCCGGAAAACGGGGAAATCAACTTATCTTAAAACAAAGTTCCCGGAGTCGGCATATTACAACCTTCTAAAGAATGATGTGTATATACGCTTATTAAAGTCACCACAGCTACTACGCGAAGAGGTTTTGTCTTTGGATGACGCATCTTATCAGCACCCCATTATTATTGATGAAATACAAAAAGTACCTGCATTATTAGATGAGGTACACTATTTGATTGAAAATTCACCCGCGAATTTTATTCTCTGCGGATCAAGTGCGAGAAAGTTAAAACGGATGGATGTTAATCTCCTAGGAGGGCGTGCCTGGCGCTATGAATTTTACCCACTCGTTTACCCCGAAATCCCTGATTTTGATCTATTACGTGCATTGAATTATGGACTGATACCTTCGCATTATTTAGCAGATCATTGGGAAAAAAGTGCAAAAGCTTACGTGAACGATTATTTAAAAGAGGAGATTCAAGCGGAGGCTTTAGTTCGCGACTTAAGATCGTTCGCTAATTTTTTGGACATAGCTGCTTTTTCCAATGGTGAGTTGATCAATTACACAAATATAGCGAGTGATTGTGGTGTTGATAATAAGACAGTAAAAGAGTATTACCAGATTCTTGTGGATACTCTTCTTGGTCACTATTTATATCCTTATAAAGAGAATAAAAAGCGCAAAGATTTAACGCGAACCCCAAAGTTTTATTTATTTGACGTAGGCATAACAAATCGCTTAATGAAGCGGCAGATTGCGGCGTTGCAAGGCGATGTAGCTGGGCGTTTGCTGGAACATTATATTTTGATGGAATTGATGGCCTATCGTGGATTAAATAATTTAGAATTTGAAATTAGTTTTTGGCGGGTACAAAGTGGTCTTGAAGTGGACTTTATTCTCGGAGATGGTGAAGTCGCCATTGAAGTCAAAATCAATGATATCTTAAAGAAATCCAATTTAAAAGGATTGCATGCATTCCAGGAAAGTTATCGACCAAAAAAATCAATCGTTGTGAATACATCGCCTAGAAGAAGAAAACTTACAGACAGTGGACAAGATATTGATGTTTACCCATGGCGTGAATTCTTGGAAGATCTGTGGGCGGGTAAGATTATATAAGCTTCTGGTTTGGCGGCTTTATTTCTAGAGATTTTCAACATTAGACCCTGGATTAGGCATCTGTTGTTGGATTAACTTTATCTAACAATGCATTTTTAATCCACCTAGGTATATGATCTGCTTTAATATCTAACTTTTTCCCAAATTCCATTTTTAGTTTAGCTCCCTCAGCTATTGATACGATAGTCTATAATTGTATTGTTAATGTTGTGTTTGATGGGTATAGATTTGAAAAAATATATATCCCGTTTCTTAGTAACCATATATTTTAATGGATGGAATATTATCATGAGATGTCGTTTAGTTGTTACAGTTGTATCTTTTTTTCTAGCTTTCTGCTTAAGCGTTTCCTTGGCTCAAAAATTGCAAGATCGCTCCACAGTGTCTCCTATTAGTATCTCAATTAACAATGATAATAATTCTTTGCCAAAGGAATCTTTAAGCTCAAACGTTGATAAATATGGCAATATAATCCTGTCATTTTTTACATTTCTCTTGGTTGTGGTAGGTGGGGTGCATATTTTGGTAATGATCTCCGCAAATAAAAAAGAATCGAGGGCGTATATCGGCGTTACTGGATTTAAATTAAATTGTAAAAAACTTAAAGAAGTAGAAAGCAAGCCTCTTGAGTTAAAACCTGGAGACCTAATACAGGATAATATAGTGGTATTTGTTAAGAATGGCGGTAAAACACCAGCACGAATTTTAAATTCACATTGCAGTATGCAATCTTTTTCTTTTGGGTACTTGTTGCCTAAAGATTTTAGTTATCTTGATATTAACACGTTTGAGCAAAATAACATTGGCCCTATGAATAGTCAAATTGTTCTTCTTCCAGGTGAGATCACTTGGTATAACTTTCCGGTAGATTTAAATGAAATAAAAAAGGCTAGGAATAAAGAGATAAGTTTATATTGTTACGGTCATATCGATTATTTGGATATTTTCAAAAAGCCTAGGATTACAAATTTTTGCGCACTTCTTGTTTTTCCAGATGAAAATGAGGCTGACGTGTCGTTTATTTTTTTTAACAAACATAACGATTATAGCTAACAATTAGTTTTGCTGTGTGCTTGTTGAAGTGTGTTCCTGATAATTCTATGTGCTTCAGCTAATTGCGACATCCAAAATCAAACGCTTGCGAGTATTTTAGTCATACTTTCTTACTTTATGTAGGTTTGAATATTTAACCAGAGATAATTTTTAAAGCATATTTTTTCTCCTCAACTTCAGCTTGATAAAATGAGAAATCAGTTCTGTTTTCCAAGCATTTTTTTAGATATTTTTTATCTTCTTCTGGAGTTTTGCAACCAAAAATTATTCCAGTAATTGCTTTACGCACATTTAAATTTTTCAGTATCCCAGGTTTGTAAAAAAGCCGCCATTCTTTTTCGTGCTCATATCCTGACCACTTTGTGTTGAATAGATTATCCCAATTTCTGTCAATGCTGACTGATAGCGACAAGGGGACATTGTTGTATTGAACTATTGTGGGTCTCTGTAATTGATTATTGGTTTTATACCATATCCCAAGTTTTTCCCATGAAAACTCAATGCAGATGCCTTTGTGACTATCAGCATAGTAATCAAACATTAGCAAGTCATCGTTTCTTTCTGTTAAACATAAAACGCCAGGTTGACAGCCATATTTTTCTAAGGCTTCTGAAACGTGCTTTGCAGCAGCTGCGCCACTAACATTCGTTATATTCCCACTATCAAATTCACGAATTGGTATAGGGTTTTCTTTGTAATAGAAAGACGCTTCGTTTGGGTCGCCAAGCTCACTGGGTTTTGCAAAATAGAGCTCATCTTCCAAGAGTAATTTTATAGTGAAGTCATCTATTTTTTTATATTTGTATAAGATCTTAGGTGGAAGAGCAGGCTCACAGAGTGTGGTCCTTGTATTGAGAAAATCTAATAAACGTTTCAAGGGATTGTGATCGAGGATTGCGAATCAGAGGGGAGTGCGAAGCTTAGCGTGGGTATTATCACTAGGCTGAGCAGTGCGAGCAATCGGTTCATACTGACCTCTAATATCTGTTAGTAGTTTTAATGTGCCAGCTTTCATATCGCCGTGCAACCCTTTGCCCCGCAGAACAATTTGTGGGTAATTGATGGTCACTACGGAATCGCTATCGGCTGTTTTTAAGTTAGGATGTACAGTCAATTTATCGGTTGTGACTACAACGGCGGGTGCGCTGGAACGGACGCGATGTTCGATCTGAACCTTATCGTAAAGGATAACGGTATCGCTGCCTTGAGTGCTAGTGCCTTTCGTGGCGTGGATGTGCCACATTTCTCCGTGCGGGCCAAAAATATCTAATTCAGGTTCATGAAGTTCCGAGGTGTTTTGGTAAGGATAATGTTTTGCGCTGTTCACATGCAGTCTTTCATGAAGATTCCCACTTTTATCAGTGCTGTGATAATGCGCGCCAATGATATACGCATCATGATGCTCGGGGTTTACGGCTTGGTTAACTGTTCGGCCTGTATCTCCGTTAACTTGCCAAAAGATAAATGCGCTGACTGCAATGACGAGCGTAACGAGCGCATAGCTCAGTGCAGATGAACGATTCAAGGGAAAATCCAGTGATGTTTTTTATCTATTAAACAAGGTGTTGCGCGCGCTTTATAAAGTGAATTCCGCATGACGCTAAAGTCCGGCATTTAAGAGATCGTGAATGTGAGCAACGCCCAGCAATGTGTGTTGATCATCAACGACTAAAATGGAAGTAACTTTATGATTTTCCATCATCATTAGAGCGTCATACGCGAGCATTTGTGGTGATATTTTTTTGTAATTTTGAGTCATGACTTGTTTCATCATGGTGGTATGTAAATCAAGACCTTGATTAAGGGTACGACGGAGATCACCATCGGTGTAAATTCCGACGAGATTTCCTGAGCTATCTTGTACGGATGTCATTCCAAGTTGTTTTTGAGTCATTTCGATCAAGGCATCTTGAACGTTTGCTTCGAAATGAATTCGTGGAATGGCTTGGTCGCGTCGCATAACATCTTCGATACGCAGGAGTAAGCGCTTTCCTAAATTCCCTGCAGGATGATAGCGGGCGTAATCTTGAGCGGTGAATCCTTTGGCTTCAAGTAACGTCAGGGCAATGGCGTCACCCATCACGAGTGTCGCCGTTGTGCTTGATGTTGGAGCTAATCCCAGCGGACAGGCTTCTTGTACCACGCCAATATTCAAATGAACGTCTGCACGTTTGGCCATAGTTGAAGAAGGATTTCCTGTAATAGCTATCAGCGGAATACGAAGATTTTTGATCAGAGGAAGTAAGCTGACAATTTCAGCGGTTTCGCCTGAATTTGAAATGGTTAAAGCGATATCGCGGTAGGTAATCATCCCCAGATCGCCATGATTTGCTTCGCCGGGATGCAAAAAGAAAGCGGGTGTACCGGTGCTTGCGAGTGTCGCGGCAATTTTGCCGCCGATATGTCCAGATTTTCCCATGCCGATGACAACGACTCGACCATCACAACTTAGTATCAAGCGGCACGCTTGCGAAAAATTATCGTCGATGCGTTCAATTAATGTAGCGATGGCTTGCATTTCTGCACGAACGACAGACTTGCCTAATTGGCTCAATTTTTCTGAGGTAAGATCGGTGATTGCGGTAACTTCCATAATCCGACCATTGTATCAGGATGTGCTCTGAAAGTCGAGTTTTCTCGATGTTTTCAACTGTTTTGAACTATCAGAAATTAGCGCAAAACCAACAAATATTGCTGGATTACTTTGTTAGACTACACATTTTAAAATGAATATGCGAGACTGCGGTAATGACAGAATACTTAAGGGGCACTGTATGCTATCGATTCGAAAAGAATTGTTGAACATTTTTCAATCAGCGATCACCGATTTGTTGGGTGAGGGGAATATTATAAAAGAATCGAGCATTCAACGGGCAAGCCGTCCTGAATTTGGTGATTACCAAGGAAACTTTGTGATGGGGTTTGCTAAAGCGCGTGGAGAGAATCCTAAAGCAATGGCCGATGCGGTGATTCAACGTGCTCTTAGTGCTCAAACTTCAGGGCCGTCCGTTTTTGAGAAATTAGAGAGCGCAGGTCCTGGGTTTATTAATATTACATTGAGCAAAGACAATGTGGCCCAACATCTCATTGCTTTTAATCCTCAAGAGTATTCAGAGGGTGCAGAACACCGTGATAAAACGGTGGTGATAGATTATGGCAGTGCCAATGTTGCAAAAGAGATGCACGTAGGACATTTGCGTTCGACAGTTATTGGGGATGCTATTGTTCGAATTTTGTCTTTTGCAGGATATACTGTGGTTCGACAAAGTCACTTGGGTGATTGGGGAACTCAATTCGGTATGTTGATTGAGTATATGGTGGAACGTCAGCTGATTACCGATCAATTGACAGTCATGAGTGATTTAACAGCATTATATCAGCAAGCTAAAGTTGCGTTTGATGCCAGTCCGGAATTTGCCGATCGTGCACGAGAACGTGTTGTTAAATTGCAACGAGGGGACAAAGAAACTCTACAAATTTGGCAACATTTAGTTGATATTAGTCGTCAATATTTTGAGAAAATTTATCAGCGTTTAGAAGTATTACTGACTCGTGAAGATGATTGTGGTGAAAGTTTTTATAATCCCATGTTGGATGATGTTGTTGACGAATTAAAAAAAGCAAGAATCGCTGAAGAAAGCCAAGGTGCTTTAGTCATTTTTCTTGATGGCTATTTTGACCGAGATAAAAATCCATTGCCGATGATCATTCAGAAAACAGACGGAGGATATTTATATTCTACGACTGATTTAGCGGCAGCGAAATATCGAATGAATCATTACAATGCAGATCGATTAGTGTATGTTACTGATGCTCGTCAAGAGCAGCATTTTAATATGGTTTTTGCGGCTGTAAAACGAACAGGTTGGGCAAAAAAATCGGTTGAATTTCAACATGTGCCTTTTGGTTCTGTTCTAGGAAAAGATAAAAAGCCTTTTAAAACGCGAAGTGGAGAAACAATTCGTTTAGAATTATTAATTGATGAAGCCATTGATCGCGCTTATAAAATAGTAGATGAAAAAAATCCTAATGCTAGTGAAGAAGAGAAAAAACAAATTGCGCGAATTATTGGAATTGGCGCACTCAAATATGCTGATCTGTGTAATGAACGAATTAAAGATTATGTATTTGATTGGGATGTCATTTTGTCATTTGATGGAAATACAGCGCCTTATTTACAAAATGCGTTTGTGAGAATTCAATCCATATTTCGAAAGGGCGAAATTGATGTGAGCCAATTAGAGAAAATAAAAAGTTTTTCTACGGATTCTTTAGTCGAGCCAATTGAGCATGAATTAGCAATTCATTTGTTGGAATTTCATGAGGTGGTTGCGCGTGTAGTAGAGGATTTGCTCATTCACAAATTGTGTAATTATCTCCATAAATTAGCGGTGCTATTTCATCGGTTTTATGAGCACTGTAAAATCCTCAATATTACAGACACGGATATTCGCGATAGTCGATTGCAGCTGTGCCATAAAGTGAGCATCACTCTGAAGCAGGGCCTCGATCTGTTGGGAGTTAAAGTGTTAGATAAGATGTAGTGCAAAATTCAGGTTATGAGCTAAGATAAAGAGGGGGTCGAGAGTGGGTCAAGACTTGACCCCTTGGACAAAGGAGTTAGGTGTGACATCAGCATTGGTATCATTGAAAAACATGAGGTATTCTCGTGGAGACCGACTTATCTTTGATAATATTTCATTGGAAATTCCACGAGGGAAAATCACAGCAATCATGGGACCTAGTGGTACAGGTAAAACCACATTATTACGATTGATGAGTGCGCAACTGTATCCTGATCACGGACAAATCTTATTTGATGGCATCGATATTCATCAGATTTCTCAGTCAGCATTATTTACATTACGCCAACGAATGGGAATGTTATTTCAAAGTGGTGGCTTGTTTACGAATCTCAGTGTTTTTGAAAATGTCGCATTTTCATTACGTGAACATACACGATTGGCTGATGATATTTTGAACGATTTGGTGTTGATGAAATTGAATGCGGTTGGACTGCGAGGTGCTCGACATTTAATGCCTTCTGAATTATCGGGAGGAATGTCACGAAGGGTGGCATTGGCACGAGCCTTAGCGATGGATCCTGAGTTAATGTTTTATGATGAACCTTTTACAGGCCAAGACCCTATTACGATGGGAGTATTGGTTAAATTAATTAAAGAAATTCATCAGGCCTTAAAGTTAACGTCTGTAATCGTTTCGCATGATGTTCAAGAAACGGCCAGTATTGCCGACTATATTTATTTATTATTTAATGGAAAAATTGCTGGTGAAGGAACGCCGGAAGAATTATTCAAAGATTCCTCTCCAGTCGTGCAACAATTTATGCAAGGTTTGCCCGATGGTGTTGTTCCATTCCAATATCCTTCAAAAACATTTGTTGAAGATCTTGAATTGATAGCTAAGGATTAGGTTCTATGATTGACAAATTTTCGCAAATTGGTGCAATTGGGATTCAACAATTCCAACAATTAGGAACGTCTGGATTATTTTTAACGAGAATTTTATTTCGTGTTCCGCGATTGGTAAAAGGTTTTAAATTACTGGTAGAGCAACTGTATGTTGTAGGTGTGCTATCATTGTCGATAATTATGGTATCAGGATTATTTATTGGAATGGTGCTCGGATTGCAAGGCGTGAATACGTTGCAACGTTTTGGCGCTGAATCTCAATTAGGTCAGTTGGTGGCTCTGAGCGTGGTGCGTGAGTTAGGGCCTGTAGTAACGGCACTTTTGTTTGCTGGCCGTGCAGGTTCTGCATTAACGGCTGAAATTGGATTAATGCGTGCAACTGATCAAATTGCCAGTATGGAAATGATGGCGGTAGACCCCATTTGGCGCGTGATTTCACCTCGATTTTGGGCTGGTGTTATTTCTATGCCGATTTTAGCAATGATTTTTAATGTTGTAGCGATTTGGGGTGGTTATTTAGTGGGTGTAAAATGGTTGGGGATTGATGTGGGCGCATTTTGGAACAATATGCAAAGTTCTGTCGATTTTCATCAGGATATTTTAAACGGCATTATTAAAGCAGGCGTATTTGGATTTGTGGTGACTTGGATAGCAGTATACCAGGGTTATTATGCGGTACCTACGGCACCAGGCATTAGCCTGGCAACAACTCGATCTGTGGTCTATGCTTCATTAGCAGTATTGGGGTTTGATTTTATTCTGACTGCTGTAATGTTAAAAGGATGGTAAGCGTGCGAAATCGATCGATCGATATTTTTGTTGGCATTTTTATGGTTATAGGAATGCTGGCCTTATTGTTTTTGGCCATTCATGTGAGTGGGCTAACACCTGCTTCACAGAGTGATCATTATCGACTCGTTGCGGAATTTGATAATGTTGGATCCTTAAAACAACGAGCACCTGTACGCATTGCTGGCGTGACTATTGGTCGAGTGGATTCAATTCTTCTTGATCGTAAAACGTTTAGAGCAAAAGTCGTATTGCTGATCGAAAATCATAGTAATCAATTACCCACAGATACTGAAGCGCGCATTCAAACCGAAGGTATTTTAGGGGCAAATTATGTTGCGTTAACACCGGGATTTGATCAAGTTAATTTAACGGAAGGTGGTCAGATTGCGATCACCCATCCCGCATTAATTTTAGAAAATTTGATCGGTCAAATGCTTTTTAAATCGGATGGAAAGGAGAAGCCAGTTCATGATCGATAATGTTGTAATTCGAAAATTTTTCGCAAGTTTAGTGCTTTTTTGCAGTGTGTTTGCGAGTAGTGCAATTTATGCAAACGACCCGGCGCCTGTTACGGTGTTAAAAGAGTCCACTATTGAAATGTTGGCAGCTCTGAAATCTCATCAAGGGACTTTGAAAAGTCATCCTAAATATTTAGAAGACCAAATTCGTCGAATTGTTGTACCAAAATTTGATCTTACATCAATGTCTCAGTCTGTGGTCGGACGTCGTTATTGGGATGAATCTTCTCCTGCAATGCGACAAGCGTTTATTCGCGAATTTACTGATCTTGTGATTAATGTCTATTCAGCACCGTTGCTCGATTATAATGGTGACAAAGTACATTTTCTTCCACTTCGTGAAAACATTGGGGGGCAATCTCGGGTTGTTGTGCAAACGATAATTGTGAGACCTACAGGTCAGCGAATTGCAGTGAATTATAGTTTGAAAAATAGCGGCGCTGCGTGGAAGGTGTACGACTTTAGTATTGAAGGTATTAGTATGGTGGCCAGCTACCGCTCTCAATTTGCTGAGGTGTTAGAAGCAAAAGGAATGTCAGGACTGCTCGCCCAAATCCGCTCTCACAGTAGGGCGATATCATGAGTTTTGCGGGTCAAGAATCTTTCACTGTAACAGGGGATCTCGTATTTACGACGGTACCCCGATGGCGACGAATAGGGCGCCAATATATTGATGCGACCGATGAACCGATCTTCGAATTCAACAATATTACCCGATGCGATAGTTCCGGTGTGGCTTTGTTACTTGCCTGGTTGCGTGATGCCAAAGAAAGGGGTAGAGTCATCCGATTTTCGCAGATGCCGCAGCAATTAGTCGATATTGCTCAGGTATACGGGGTTTTGGACGTGCTGAGTAGTAGTCTTACCAATTAGGTTGGCTCTTCTCAGCAATAATTGCAGGGTGAGTCAATGGATAAACTGATTATTAAGGGTGGAAAACCACTCAGCGGCGAAATTAAAATTTCTGGAGCTAAAAATGCCGCATTACCTATTTTAGCGGCAACCTTATTGGCTCATGAGCCTGTGACCATAGCAAATGTTCCTCATCTCCAAGATGTAACGACTACCATGCGACTATTAGGGTCGATGGGCGTGCATCTGAGTGTCGATGACCGTATGCAAATCAGTGTGAATTCCTCTACTGTTGAAAATTTTTACGCCCCATATGACTTAGTGAAAACAATGCGCGCATCTGTTTTGGTGCTAGGCCCATTGTTGGCTCGCTATGGAAAAGCAGAAGTTTCTTTGCCAGGAGGTTGTGCTATTGGTTCACGTCCCGTCGATATACATATTAAGGGGATGATAGCATTAGGTGCCGATATCGAGGTTGAGAATGGATATATTAAAGCGAGCTCAAAGAATCGTTTGAAAGGTACTGATTTTCTTTTTGATGTGGTGACTGTCACCGGGACTGAAAATTTAATCATGGCAGCTTGTTTAGCAGAAGGTCAGACGGTCTTACGAAATGCTGCATTAGAACCTGAGGTTGAAGATTTAGCGAAATTTCTCAACACCTTAGGTGCGAAAATTTCAGGTGCTGGTTCAGATACAATAATTATTGATGGTGTTGAACAACTTGGCGGTGGGCACTACACAGTGTTACCTGATCGGATTGAGGCGGGTACTTATTTAGTTGCTGCTGCGATGACACGTGGTCAAATCAAAATTAAAGGTATTGATCCTACGATTATGAGTGCGGTGCTATCAAAGCTTCGAGAAGCGGGTGCGGAAATATCTCAAGGCGAAAATTGGATTGAATTGTCGATGAACAATAATCGTCCTAAAGCAGTCAGTATATCCACGAACCCCTATCCGGCATTTCCGACGGATATGCAAGCTCAAATGATGGCATTAAATACTGTGGCTGAAGGTGTTGCTGTTGTGACTGAAAATGTTTTTGAAAATCGGTTTATGCATGTTCAAGAATTACAAAGAATGGGTGCTAAAATTGAATTAACAGGCAAGACCGCTACGTGTTGGGGTGTTGAAAAATTAACAGGAGCCCCCGTGATGGCGACGGATTTGCGAGCCTCAGCAAGCTTGGTTTTAGCAGGATTAGTCGCAGAAGGTGAGACAGTTGTGGATCGAATCTATCACGTTGATCGAGGCTATGAGCGCATTGAAGAAAAACTGACTCAATTAGGTGCGACGATTCAACGATCTTCGTAACTGTTCACCATATGATGGGAACGTTTTTTGCCATGCTAGCCAAGGTGGTGAATGATTACCGAGATTCATAAGCATCTCCCGGTTAAAGATTTTAGGTATTTAGGTTGCTCAATTCCCCGTATTCATAGCTGTTGATTTTAAAACCCCTCATCGCGAAAGGAAAATCTTCTATCTTGAAGGCAAATAATTTTCCTTAGCCGGGAATTGCTGGTGATTCATAATAATCATAAAATCTAGGATAATTCCTTTTTTCTATATAAAGTTTCTTTTTTCCATATAAAGTTGTTGACGATCAGTGAGTTAAATATTACTATAAATGTAATAGCTCATGTCACAAAGGCATAAAGTTAATAATAAGTTCTTAATTTTAATACTATAGAAAAAGGTGTTTTTATGAAAAAAAGTGCTCTCGGAGCTCGCAATACGGAAATTGCTCCATCTACCCCTAGTCGACCTCTCTCAAAAAATCGTCTGGCCGAAATTCTGTTTAGAAGCACGGAAATTTTGAACAGTGTTGGTACCCGCTCTTTTACAGACTTTGTCAAACGTTATTCTTTGAATGTTAGAAGTGGGATATCGTTGTTGAGGGCTGTGAAAAAACAATATGATCCAGAACTTCATTTTCGTAGCAGAGATTTCTATGACATTTTGAGCAACATCGATGGGCTCGAAAGTTTAGGTACTTTACTTGAGGAAGGGCATCTCTCTATCTATGACCAACTTCTCCAAATCTTAGCACGTTGGCGAGTTGATGGTTGGGTTGTTTGTAATCAAGATTTCATTCTCTGGTGTCATGGACGTAGGGATTATTTACCCACGCTTTTAACACAATATGCGGGTAATCCTGTTCTCTTAGCTGGCGACATGGTCGAACAAACATTGCCCGCTGTTGACTTTCTATGGCTGATTGAATTAGTTGGACCAAAGAATGAAGATCAGGTTAGAATTCAGCTCAATAAAGTTTCATCGAAAATATCAAACCCAGAATATGGTAAAGCGTTACTCAAATTTTCAGCTCAACTTGATCAAATGAACGCATTTAAAACGATAATTTCTCCATTAGCAGAAGACTCTGTCGAGAGCGTGCTAGAGTTTTTTCAAAAACGAAAATCCGTTTTCGTAGATATATTAGCGGGAAGAACTAACGAGGTTTTAGATCAGTATAGACAATCGAATCCTCAGGCTGATGAAATCCTTACAGCCATTTTGGAGGATAATAAAGGGCTATTAGTTCGGCTTTTGAATTTGCGTAACCGTCAGAAAGTTCTTGAAAAACAAGCTGCGCGCGATTTCTTGAATCCTCTCATTGAACAACTACAGAGTTTGAAGTCATTAATCACTCCTTTAGACACATCGAAAACTTTCGAAATGCTACAATTTTTTAAAGCCAATCAGAATTTTTTCAAAGTGTTAGCGTTAAATTACAATGCCTTTGATCCAGCTTTTAGATCGTATGTTGATGCAAATCCACAAGCGAAGGATCTTATTCAAAGATTTCAAGCTCATGGTCAGCGACTTCGAAGGTTCTTACAGGTTGTAGATATACAAACTGTACTAACTGATCCTCAAGCTGAAGAATATTTTCGCCCGCTCGTTAATGATTTATTGACTGGATTTTTCAATGGACGATGGCGGTTTCTTGCTAAAATTTCCGGAATTAATGATCAGTGGCCAGATCGGGAGAGGGCAATGGTTTGGGTAGCGGCCACCATAGAGAAATATCGTGATGAGATGAAACACTTAGTCGCTGATAAGAAAGAGTGGCGTACCTGGATTAAGCATCATCCTGAATTTCAACCTATTGCGAGTGAATTCAGAAATGCTTTAATACAATGTGTTGAAGGACCGGTGAAATTATCAGAAGAGAGTTTCGCAGGGGATTGTCAAACAGGCGCTGTACGAGGTTGTGTGGATGTACGCCCTGGTAAAGCACGTGCTTTTGTGCCTATTCTTACATGTCTTTTAGAAGCGTTGGGTGATCTAACCGAACAAGATACTGTGAATGCCATATCAAAAGATGTGTTGTTATTTAATTTTGTTGCACATCCGACTAATCATGCGTTGCTTCAGTTTTTCTATAACGGGCTTCAAGTAATCCATCCCGTTTTAGAGGCTTTTCTAGATCATCAAAATAACAAGGTTGATACTGAAGTTCCTACTTTTGATCCTGCAGTATTGCGTGACCAGTCAAATAGTCCATTGTCAGTAGATTTACACAGGAATCTGAAACTGAAGCCATTAAAACCTAAGGGGCTTCGGTTTAATTTTCAAGAGCCACAGCAGATCAGGGTAGAGGAAAGCACTGAAAATCAAGGAACACAATCAGTGACTGTAAGGCTGTAATAACCTATTAGCTGTCACCTCACCGAAGCTCGACACTAGGTCACGATGAGTTAGGTGAGGTGATTAACGCGATAACGTTTGACGCAGATTCCAACTGCAGAAACTAGGTTGATTAGTTCAGATCCATCATCAACCCACTGGTTTGATCAGGTACGGCTTCTAGAAGAGGAATTAACAGCCTAACTTCACTTGCCACTTCTCTTTGTATTTTTTGTGTAAGCAATAGCGAAGCATCAATTAGCTTAAAGAAATGTGCAATCAGATCTTGAATTGTTTCACAGCCCCAACTATTGCTTGCAATTATTCCTTGCCCTTCATAGCAGCTTTCAATTTGAGCTTCACTATAAGGTTCTAATGCATCTGCCATTAATAAATGTTCATAGCAAGTAGAGTAGTATTGTAGTGCGAGAACTTTATTGGCTTTTGTAAAATGTTGAGCTGCAAAAAAATTCATTATTGCTGATAATAAATAACCGGGTGTTTGGTGTTTTTCAGCTGCATGTAATGCAATTTCACAGCCATCTTGAATAACAGTTTTGAAATTTATATTTGCATTTTCTTTTTCTGAAAATAGTTGATTAATACAAATATTAACAGCCGCTCTAGCAGCATGGAAATTTGAATGTGAAAACGCGAGTATTTTTAAATATTGAAATACAATGATATTATGTCCTTTAGCGCGACAATAATTTAATGCGCAATTAAAAAAAGGATGCACATTATCGGTTGTAATGACTGGCTTTACTGTGGAGTTTTTTTGAAGTTCCACACTCATTATTTTCCAATTATTGCTCCATCCAGTAAGATGTTTTGAAGATAAATGTTGCTTGCGCAATTCTTCATCTTTTACCGCACTAAAAAATATTTGCAGAAATTTATCAGATACGGGACCAGAACCACTGCTGCGCAGCGATTCCCTGCTGGCTTCTTCCATAAAGCATCCTTTAATTCGTAATTATCTTTGCACAGCATCTACCGGTTAAGGAATATATGTTTAGCTCATTCAATTCTCGGAATTTAATGTAGCTGATATTAAACCGGTAGATGCTTCCTTAAAAATATTGAGGGGAAAGAATCACGATTCTCTCCCCTAAAACCCCTCATCGCGCAATGAAAATCTTTTAACACTTTGAGTGCAAATAACTTCTCTTAACTGTGATCACTTATTTTTCCATATTAACATAATAAATTTTCATTTGCGAACAAGAATTTTTAGCGCAATATGTTGTGAATTATTTTTGCTAATGCAACTAGATGTTGTGTTTTGATTGATTTATTACTGATTTTTCAATTCATGGATTATGATTTTTATGCGCAATAGTTTGTTTATGCAAATATCTTATAGAGTGTTATAATTCTACGTCAGTGATATAAGCTTTTAATGAGGGATACATGAATCAAAATCATCGTGAATTAATTAGCATCGGATTTACTATTACTGTTGTTGTTATGGCAGCGATTGTAGCCATGCATTTTTTGCTTCCCTTGGTGTGGGCGGGAATCATCGCGATTGCAACCTGGCCGGTTTATCAGCGTTTTGAACGTTGGATGGGGTATCGTAAAACCTTAGTTGCTGCGCTACTGACTTTCGCATTTACTCTGGTAGTCATGGTGCCTTTGGTGTGGTTGACCATTAAAGGGCTACATGAGGCGCGTGTATTTGCGAACTTCCTCATTCAATCCAATACAGAAGGGGTTCCTCAGCCGGAGTGGATTAAAAGTCTGCCCTGGGGAAGTGAGTACCTACAGAACATGTGGCAAGATAAATTGGGACATCAAGGGGCAGTATCTGAATTGCTTCAAACTGAAACCTCTTCCATTAAATCACTTAGTGGTTTTGCAAAAACAGTAGGGTTGCAAGTGGCCCATCGCTCCGTTGTGTTTGGCTTCGCTCTTTTGTGTTTATTTTTCTTTTACCGTGATGGGGAAAGTTTGGCTAAGCAGATCAATGCCTTAGGTGATTATTGTTTAGGTCATCGTTGGCATCTTTATTCAAGTAATTTACCGAATGCGATCAAGGCAACTGTAAACGGATTAGTCTTAGTAGGTTTGGGCGTTGGTGTGATTATGGGCACTTGCTACGCTATATTAGGTGTTCCATTTTCTGTCATGCTTGGTGCAGCTACCGCACTCTTAGCCATGATTCCCTTTGGTGCTCCAATAGCCTTTATCACTGTAGGATTGGTTCTATTGATTAAAGGAAGTCTTGCAGGCGCTGTTGCAGTATTAGTTATTGGTTCTATCTTGATGTTTGTGGCAGATCACTTTGTGCGCCCGGTCATTATTGGTAATGCCACCCAACTCCATTTTCTCGCGGTATTATTTGGAATTTTGGGCGGCGTCGAAGCTCTAGGGCTAGTGGGCTTATTTATTGGTCCCGTCGTGATGGTGTTGTTCTCAACTTTATGGCGCGAACCAGAATTGAGCTAAGGCGTCGTAGGAATAAATCTTTTAGCGCTCGCCAAGTCGACGTGATATTCCGACTGTCATTTCACTTAACAATTACGTAAATATTAAGATGATAATGAGTTGGACTGGGCAAGACAACCTTTTCAAGACCGCCGTAAATACATCCGTGTAGGCTTCGGTCGAAACATCCTGTT
>JAIEPX010000027.1 GCA_019748175.1 Gammaproteobacteria bacterium | reverse complement strand
CCACAAAATGCTTCAGCACGTGAACCCTCTGGTCTACTTACAGAAGAACCTGTGGACCCAGAGCATCAAGAACAGCGCCCACAAAATGCTTCAGCACGTGAACCCTCTGGTCTACTTACAGAAGAACCTGTGGACCCAGAGCATCAAGAACAGCGCCCACAAAATGCTTCAGCACGTGAACCCTCTGGTCTACTTACAGAAGAACCGGAAGACGAGCAAAATGACGATGGTGCCGAAGAAGGTGACGAGGAAGAATTCGATAATGAAGAGGATTCTCTCGAAAATGAACACGCTCCATATCAGACACAAATAGCTACCCGTGTTGCAACACCTCCTAGGGAACTTGTAAGGCAGGAACTTGAGCTCCAATTTCTCTTATCTGCCGCGCAGCAAAAAGGGCTTCAAACTCAGTCACAAAGATTAAATCAGGCTCTTGATTTTCAAGTGCATCATGACCCACAACCTTTTAGCCCCGCTCCTAAAACACCAGTCAAACCATCACCTGCACGTCGGTCAAAAACCAGAGCTACAATCAAACATGATTTTACTCTTACCGAAAAATCCCTTGAATGGCAATTAATGGAAGCTTGCCTTGAGTTACTTGATAAACCTGTCAAGGCCAAAATAGACGAATCAGATGATCCAGCAGGCAAAACAGTTAATTCAGTTAAATTAAATTACGCTAAACACTTCAATTTCTTAGTAACAAAGGATCAAAACAGGGCCGAAAAATTACTTCAACGATTAATTCAAATTCGAACAGAAAAACCCAGACCAAAGCTTTCAACCGCTGATTATATTTACATCATAGCAGGTAACCCTAACGACTTTGCGTTCAGAAATAACTTATCTGCATTAAAATCAAATCTTACAGTCATCTCAGATGGCAGTGACTCAGACTCAGTCAAAAAACTACAAATAAAAACCAGTGATAATCGCACAGCAATTCTTTATGCTTACAATTTTATTGAAGAGGGAATAAACTGTAAATTTGATGCTGTTATTCCTTTATCGACTTTTTTAACGAGCAAAGACTTTCTTCAAAAAACACTTCGAGATCAATCAGGGCGAACTGTTCTTCATTGGGCTGCGATCGGTGGAAGTTTCTCAATGCTTGATACCTTAGCAACTGGCCTGAATACTCTTAGACGTAACTTACCTACACTAACAGATTCATTTCCACAGTTCTCTTCAACTGACCATCGTAATAATTCTGTAGCGCATGAAATTGCTCGGTCTGAACTTTATCAAATTCGGGTTAACACTTCAGCAACACATGAATTAATAGTCCAACGTAGCCATTTACGATTCAACCATAACGCGTCTTACGATATAATCGAACTTACGCGTGATAATCTAGACTCACTAACCAGTGATGAACACATCGATTTTTTCAGCACAAGAAATCAAGATGGCGACTTACCTTTCCAACTTGTAGTTTCACACAATTTCACAGCCTTACTCGGAATTTTACTCAATGATCCAAATGCTCCCATACTAAATATTGATCGTGACTTACACGGCACTAATGGCTCATCAACCAATGTATCAATATTGCACTATGCTGCAATGTGCCCAGAAGTTCTTTGGACGACAGCAAGTATTATCATTCAACAAAAACCACGCCTTGTACATACACCTGATGCTCAAGGATATATGCCGTTGCATTATGCTTCCGCTGCATGTAATGTTCCCACCCAACTTTTATTGCTCGCGAAAGGAGCAAGACCCAGTGCAAAAAGTCAGACTGGAGATTCCCCACTGACATTAGCGCTCTCAGCCTATACTTTCGATGATGAGACACTTGATAGCACTGGAAAAATCCCATTACATATGTCAACGCTAATTCGTGGCTTCAATGACATAGCCGAACGTAGATTAACGAAGTGCGAACACGAACCATTAGATTATAACAGTCGATATATTACTTCAGATGAACTCGATTCATTAGATGAAATTTTAGGTAATGAAGCAATCATGAATTTATTTACACCTGCAGAAAAACAACGCCTACAACTCGCAAGCTTACAAAGACTATATGAAAATCTCAGTAAAGAAAAATACATAAGACGTCCTGTATCAGAAGAAAAAGAACACTCAAAAGTTGCGACCCGCATGCGCGAGTACGCTCTATTACCTGTAGCAATATTCCAAGCTAGGGGTGTAGAATTTGGAGAGAAAGAAAAAGCGGCTGCTTATTATAATCCTCGCGGTTTACAAGTCATTCGATCTTCACAATATTATAGTGCTTTCTTTACTAGCAAAGCTTTCCCAATTCCTGAAAAGCAAAAGAAAGAGTTTCTTATTGAGTATGGATTCGAAAAGAATTCAGATATTAAACTCGAAGATATTAACCAAACACTCGTAGAAGCGACTGAAGGCTTCAAAGTATTATTAATTCGATCTATTTCAGCCTGGGACCAACCATGGGTAAAAACAGTACCCCAAAGGACAAACGGTCACAGGATACCTTCTTGGGGGCAATGGTGGAATGATAGATTTGGCGACACAACGTACAAAAATATTGCCATCAAAATACTCGATAAAGTTGAAGTCCTTCTCAAAAAAGTTGAGTATGTTAAAACTCAACTAGATGCTCGTACAATGCATGAAAATACAGCCGCAGAATTAAATTCAAAATATAAAGCAGAACTGCTGACACTTATCGACGATGCTCTACGAAAAGCAGACAAGCAAATGCAGCATGTTGATAAAAGCACCAGCGATCCTGCGCTTTCTGATTTTAGAGCACGATGTATGGTTGCAAAAGTTATCGCCACTAAAGTTGATATCGTATCAGCAACTGTTGCGAGAGAATTGAACTTCTAATTTCCACAGCGTCTCCCGGCTAAGCATTTTTTAGCCGGGAACTACTGTTAATTCCACCAATGTTTCTTGGGAAGAGTTGCTTGGCATCTGTTTAGCTGAAACTGGTATGTGCGAGAACGCACTGACACTTTTTTTGCAACAGTCATTAGCCAACCTTGATTACGATACGTTCTTGCTGCATAACCATTAAAACCTTCATGATAAGCAAGATAAAGCGCATACGCATTGGTTTCAGAAATTCCTAATTTGCGATTCGCAGTATTCACGTACCAGCCAACAAAATCGGAAGCATCTTTAAAATTACATCGGCTTGCTGAATAATTACCTGTCTGCTTCTGATAATTACGCCATGTCTGATCGATAGCTTGCGAGTAACCGTAAGCAGTCGTCGGTCGTTTCCACGGAATTACGCCAAAACACCATTTTCGTGCCGGTCTGGCATTCGCGATAAACGAAGACTCTTGATGCATAATTGCCATTTGAACGGGGATGGGAACTCCCCATTTTTTCTCACTCGCTTGTGCAGCCCAATACCATTCCGGATACTGATTAAAAATACTGCACACATCATCAATGCATTGTGGCTGAACTGTAAGGCAACCCGTCATGGATAACATCAAAACGACTGCAACAATTTTTAATACTATTTTTTTCATTCATGCGTACTCACACGTTGACTAACATGACATAATAATTCGTAACCAATAGTATCAGCGCATTTCGCAATTTCTTCTATCGGTAATCCTTCCCCCCACAATATTGCTTCATCACCTATCTGAGCTGAAGGTGCAGATCTTAAATCAACGAGCAACATATCCATGCAAACGCGTCCGATCAAAGCGCATCGTTGACCGTGAATTAAAATAGGCGTGCCCATTGCTGCATGCCTAGGATAACCATCACCATAACCAATTTCTACTACGCCAACAGGCATATTTTCAGGACATACAAATAGTCCACCGTAACTCACTGAAGATCCTTTAGCTAATTGATGAACTGCTAATAAACGCGATTTTAGTGTCATAACGGGTCGTAAATTTAAATCAAGTCCTGTGCAATCAGGAAAAGGTGAAACACCGTAAATTGCAATTCCAGGTCGAATCCAATCATGTAAAGATGCCTGCCATCCGAATATCCCTGCTGAGTGGGCAAGGCTTCCTGGCAAATGATGTGTTTGCAATAATTGTTGGAAGGATGTCATTTGTTGTGGAGTGGAAGGAGAAGCCAAAGAATCCGCTGATGAAAAATGCGCCATTAATCCAAGGATTTTCACCTGCGGCGATAAATTTCGAAGACGTTCCAACACCATAGAAACTTCTGTTGGTTGAAAACCTAATCGCCCCATCCCAATATCAACTTTTACCCACACTGAAAGTGGTGTAGATAAATTTGATTCTGACAAAATGTTAAGCTGTAATTCATTATGAATAACAGGTGTTGCTTCTAATTGGTTCAAACACAATAATTCTTCTGGTGTATGAAATCCCGTCATTAAAACTATCGTCTGACGAATATCAGCGTTACGAAGTCGTTCAACTTCGTCTACACACGCCACACCAAATCCATCGGCTTCCGTCAACACTTTGGCCACTCTTTCTAATCCATGACCATAGGCATTACTTTTTACCATCGCTAAAATAGCACTTCGCGGTGCGCGTGATTGAATTTGTTTGAAATTGTGCTCTAATGCGCTCCTATCAATCGTCGCTTGTCGAACTCTCACAGCATCATCTCCCCACCATAATGAGACTGCGCAAAATTTTCAAAACGAGTATATTGCCCTAAGAATGTCATTCGTACTCTACCAATAGGACCATTTCGTTGTTTAGCAATAATGATTTCCGCAGTGCCTTTGTCTGCTGAGTCCGGATTGTACACTTCATCTCGATAAATAAAGGTAATGATATCCGCGTCTTGCTCAATCGCACCACTCTCACGCAAATCCGACATGATCGGTCTTTTATCGGTTCGTGATTCTAAACTTCGATTTAATTGTGATAACGCAACAACCGGCACTTTCATTTCTTTTGCTAACGCTTTTAATGAACGAGAAATTTCTGAAATTTCCAGTGTGCGATTTTCTTTAAATCCAGGAACTTGCATTAATTGCAAATAATCTAAAACAATTAAACCTAAATCACCGTGTTCGCGAGCAACGCGTCTCGCACGAGCGCGCACTTCTGCGGGACTTAATGAAGGTGTATCATCAATCAGCATTTTTGCTTCAGACAACATACTCACAGCAGACGAAAGGCGAGGCCAATCATCATCAGATAGTTTACCTGTACGCACAGTATTTTGATCAATTCGTCCTAAGGATGACATCATACGCATAGCCAGTTGTTCACCAGGCATTTCCATACTAAAAACCAGTACCGGGGCATGCCCACGAATCGCTACGTTTTCTGCTAAATTCATTGCGAAAGCCGTTTTACCCATGGATGGTCGACCCGCAACAATCACTAAATCACCTTTATGTAATCCCGACGTCATTTGATCGAAATCGGTAAACCCTGTCGATGTTCCCGCTAATTCAGAGTCAGAGTGATACAATGCGTCGATGCGCTCAGAGGCCAACGCTAAAAAATCAGATAATTTAGTAGGGCCCGTACTTTGCCGACCGTGATCTGAAATATGAAATATTTTTTGCTCTGCTAGATCAATTAATTCAGAACTATTTCTGCCTTCAGGATTAAAAGCCATATCAGCAATTTCAGAAGCTGTTTGAGTTAATTGTCTCAACACAGAACGTTCGCGCACAATATCTACATAGGCGCGAATATTCGCAGAAGAGGGTGTATTTTTTGCAAGCTCGAATAAATAAATATCACTGCCAGCTTCTGCTAATTGTTGATGCGTTTTAAGGTGTTCACTCACCGTAAGAACATCAAAAGGTTCATTACGATGTGCTAAAGCTTCAATGGTTCTAAAAATTAAACGGTGATCGGAACGGTAAAAATCATTTTCAGTAATATGTCCTGCAATTTGATCCCACGTTAGATTATCGAGCATTAATCCGCCAAGCACAGATTGTTCCGCTTCAACAGAGTGGGGCGGGATTTTAACTCCCGTTACTTGATAGTCTTCAAATTTTTTTTTCCCACGGACGGTATTGGATTGCATGAAAAAATCCTTTTCGAGGGGAAGATGAAAGGGGCAAACAGAGACTTGCCCCCTTCATTATATTTACTTCGCTGGTTCTTCTGCGATAACAGTCAATTTGAGTTTCAACTCAATTTCGCTATGTGTATGCACGAAAAATTCATGTTCGCCTAATTCACGAACCGGTCCGCCTAACAGATCGATTTCGCTCTTATCTACATGATGTCCCGCATCTTCAAATGCCTTCGAAATTTCTCGTGGACCCACTGAACCAAATAATTTTCCGTCTTCACCTGAATGCGCTGTTACAATTAACGTAACATCTTTCAAAGTATCAGCACGACTTTGTGCAGCAGCAAGAACTTCAGCTTCTTTCTTTTCTAACTCAGCACGACGTTTTTCAAATTCAGCAATATTTGCTGTAGTCGCATAAACCGCTTTACCTTGTGGTACTAAAAAATTACGACCATAACCCGGTTTCACTTTTACACGATCACCAATGCTGCCCAAATTGCGAATTTTCTCTAATAAAACGACTTCCATCTTACACCTCGTATGTTAATTAGTGCGTATCGCAATAAGGTAAAAGCGCCAAATAACGCGCAATTTTAATTGCCGCAGATAATTGACGTTGAAAGCGTGCACTGGTACCCGTAATTCGGCTCGGAACCATGCGACCATTTTCCATGATATAATTTTTCAACGTTTCTACATCTTTATAATCGATAGCATTGATGCCATCGGCAGTAAATTTACAAAACTTTTTACGACGTGAATAACTCACTAGCATTCTCCTCTTACATTATTCGGCAATATCGTCTTCAACGAGATCTTCGTTTTTAGACGTTTCGCTTCTGGTAGTTTCACTCTTCACTAATGAAGACGGTGCGGTAATAGGCGCATCCATGCGGATGACCAGATTACGAAGCACGGCATCATTAAAGCGAAAACCCGTGGTCAACTCATCCAACGCTGGTTGACTGCACTCAATGTTCAGGAGCACATAGTGAGCTTTATGGATTTTTTTAATTGGATAGGCTAACTGACGTCGGCCCCAATCTTCAAGTCGATGGACAGTGCCACCGCTTTCTTCGATCATAGATTGATAACGTTTCACCATGGACGGAACCTGATCGCTTTGATCAGGATGTACCATGACGACAATTTCATAATGTCGCATACAGATTTCCTCTCGGTTTATAGCCTCCCCAACGAGGGGTGAGGCAAGGAAGTTAAATACAAGCCGGCCATTATAAGCTTATTTCCAGAAGAAGAGAAGGGGTAAGATCTTGGTTTGATGGGTTCTTACAGGACTCATCAAACCAAGATCTTACCCCTTCTTTGCCTTCTTCCTTAATCCACATTATTTATTGAGTTAGCAGCCATTCCAAAGGAGATACTATTGCTGTCTTCAGGATGCTCAACGAGTGACACATATTTATTAGATCGCGCAGAAGATCCAAAAAATGAGCCTACAAAATTGCCCGCGCTTTCTCCATAAGTAAACTCAGCTTTCTGAAAAGATTTTTCTGCGGTGTTTTCTACTGGAAGTGCATTCAATGCAGATTCTGATAAATACAGTGATTTCAGAAATGCCAAATTATTGAATTGAATATCTCCGCTCCAGCAATTCAAAAAGAAATACTCACTGATCATCGCTGAAGTATTCGCGATGAATGTGTTGAAATTTTTCACCGGGAAATAGCCCCACAGCAGAGCAACTAAACAAAGCACTACGGGAATAGCGATCATAAAAACCAGTGACGAGTAAATAACAAGTGGGAGTGTGATAAGCAGAAGATCATGTAAAATCCAATAATATATAGCCCCACCGAAACAGGAAACTGCTGCAGCTACCCACAACCATTCTGTGACATTGCGGATATATTCAACACTCGAAACTTCATCAATTGCATAATCATAATAATCACGATTCGCTAACTCTAGATTAATTGCTAGCGTTAACAATCTGTGCAGGGATTGAGCCGCACTCTCTTTCGTAAGATTTTTATTAATATATTCAACCATTGCTGGTTGACCTTGACGTGTAAAAATTGAGTTTAACATTGGATCAACAAGTGTTTTAACGTCCTTTTTATAACGCAAAGGATAAGGTAATCTATATTCGCCTGATACCACCAACTTGAAAAGGACCAGCAATTCACTCGTGGTATAATTTTCTGCTGTAATTACAGTGAGATCATCATGTTCACCTCGGAGAACTGTTGGTAAAAATTTCTGATCTATTTTTTGAATTGCAGGAAACAGAAGATTAATAAACACAGCAATATTATTTTGAATCAATGGTGGAAAATTCTCTAACCCTACAGGACTAGGAAGCATCTTCATTTCCTGTCCATTTTTATAAAAGGTGAATGTCAAATGATATCTGAAAATTTCTTTTGAAAATTGAGGATGCCGACTGAGCAAGGCAAAACTAGAATTTTGAAAGAGTCTATAAAGCTGAGCCTTTTGAGGCGATCTCAACAGCGAATTAACAGATTCCATAGCTGCATTAAGTTGTTTTGTTTTTTCCTCTGAACCTTTAGCATGAGTTGTTTTTGCAGTTCTATCAGGATGATGTTCAAGTAATGCCTTCGTAATCGCTTTTTTTAATTGTTTTATTGATGCGATTCGTTCAAGCCCAACAAGATCATATGCGTTTTGAATTGCTTCAATATCTGCAGCGGTGAGGACTTCGATAGAAGGTACAGAAGGGAGTTCACTAGAAGGTTGTTGACCGCACTCTGTGCAATTAGGATTAGTGCAAGGAGCATCAGACTCATTGTATGTGGCACGACAATCGTCGCAATCGCATTCCCCATGATCGCTGTTTTCACTAGCATCACTATTTTGATCAAAATCGTGATCATCAGCCTGATATTGTTCGAACGCTTTTTTGCCAGCCATTTTTACCCTCTTCATTTAGATAATATTTGATGGGCATTATCCCATTTTTCTAGCAAATATTCAACAAAATTTGATCAACTAAGCAAGTGTTGCCTAACAACCTCAAAGCAGCATATTCCCGTCGCAACTGACACATTCAAGCTATCCACCGAACCTTCCATAGGAATTTTGACCAGAAAGTCACAATGATCGCGTGTTAAACGCCTTAAACCCTTGCCTTCAGCACCCATCACGATCGCCAATGGGCGCTCAAGTTTCTTATCAAATATCGTGTCTTCGGCCTCTCCTGCCGCCCCATACAGCCATATACCGCGATCTTTGAGCTCTTGCAGTGTTCGAGCAAGATTAGTCACCTGGATGTAAGGCACCGTTTCAGCCGCCCCGCTCGCTACTTTCCGGACCGTCGGCGTCAAGCTCACAGCATTATCTTTTGGAGCGATCACTGCATCGACCCCCGCAGCATCCGCCACCCTCAGACAGGCCCCCAAATTATGCGGATCTTGGACACCATCCAACACCAACAGAAAGAGTTTCTCTGTCTTCTCATACACATCATCCAATGTCACCACACTCGATGAAATCGCCCTCACACTTGCCACAACCCCCTGATGCACTCCGCCCTGCACCATCTTATCGAGCTCATCACGCGACAACTCACTTATACCAATCTGCAACCCTTTGGCCTGCCCCACTAACGACTCCAAGCGCACGCTTCTCTTTCCCGCCAGCACATAAATCTTTTGCACCGAACCCGGCGACCGCTTTAGCTTCGCCTGAATCGCGTGTATCCCATAAATCACATTGTTACTCATTGCTTCTCCAATTTCATATGAATCATCAACCGTAATAGTAGCACTTCACTATCATGATAATAAGGAAATTAATTCTTTATTCACTGCCTCAAACGCTTCTCCGAACGACCATCTAGTTCCTTCAGCCAACAGATTGAATGTATCTTGTTGAAAATCAAGATTTCTCAATTTCTCTGTTAGATTTTTTTCAAATAATCTTCGAGAAATTTGAGTCCCATCTCTATCGCCATGAGCTAAAAACACATCAATAACAACATTAGTATCAATAAGTTTATTTTTCAACACAATCCAAAGATCAAACAAATCACGCCCTTTACGTCGTTGATATAATGCACGTAATTTAGTTCCCATCAACTCATTCAGTTGATACGTTCTAATAGTACATTTCCCAGAATACCAAGAATTGTTGAACTTAAATTCATAGTCAATTAAATCATGGACATAAAAATGTTCAGTAGTATTTATTTCAATTTTAAGTCTTTTCTTTGAGCCATCTATTGCATTATATCTATAAATTAATTTCACACCTCTTTCTGTAATTTTTCTGATAGGATCACCAAGCCAAACTAAATTTTCTCGAATTTCATCAATCACCTCTCCTATAGGTTCAGGACGAATCTGTACTAAATCAATATCTTCACTATATCTTGCTGCAGGCGTAATAAACAACTTATGCAAAGCTGTACCACCACGAAAAACGAGACTATCTCTAATTACAGGATTTTCATAGAGACTAACGAGCGCTCTTGTAATAATCAAATCTTGTTCAACTTGGTAATCCTGAATCCATGGAACTTCTTGCCTCCATTCAGCAATGCAATAATCAGGTATCATAAATCATTCTCCAAAGTTATATTTTCAATAATTTTCCAATCATTATTCCTTGGATAATATTTATTGATACCTTTTTTCCCTGGCATTAATAAAATGTAATCGACTCTTTTCAATTTAACTAAATGCATTCGCAATACTTCTGCCAAACCTCTTGCACCAACATGCTCAAACAAAAATCCTAATCTTTGCTTCCACGCAACTTCTTTACTTGACTCAGCCAAACTCGATAATTTCTGGCGATCTATGACTTCTTGAAGTTCCTCAAGAACAGTCACTATGTGATTTAATCCACCACTTTGTCCTAGATAATACATCAAATCTTTAGCTGTGCCTTCTGGTGTTGACACATTTAATATACTTTTTGAAGTGCTAATACGTTGAACAGGTATTTCTTTCAAATGTTGATTAGTCATAAACCGAACTCTTACTCTGCCACAATGCAATTCTGGATGGCGTCCTTCAATCATAACTTGAAAATTTTGCACAGCTTGGTGAGACGCACCATGATATGACGCTGCTGATAACAACCCTGCATAGTAACTACTATTCCAATACTGCATTAAATAGGGAATAAAATGTTCAGCGGGAATACATCCCAGCTTCTGATACTCAGGTGCTACTATGACATAAAAGCCCCTAGCTGGACTGGCAATCTCACCTCTAGCTAACAAGTGCTCTATAGAAGATAGAACTGCTTTACGGCTTTTACCCATTCTCAGTACAGCTTCTTCAATACTAAAGCAGCATTTACCATATTGCTGAAGTTCACGAATATAATTTGAGAAACTCATAAACTGCTCCATTCTCTTTAAACCCCTAATTTGGGGGTTATATATGATTATATCCGATTTATTGGCATATATCAAACCCTATCGAGCAACTGCGACTGTAAAGATATACAGTTTTCAAAGGTTTATAGGGAGCACATTATCAACCGTTCAATATGAACTATAATAGTATTATGCCCGAGCCAAATTTTGATTATTAAGTTTCGATATAACAATTGGCCTCATTACTTAGTAAAATTCTACAATGAGCGCATGGGGAGTATTTATGATAGTTAAAAAATTATCAGAACAAGATTTGAATAATTTTATTAAAAATCAAGTACCGGAATCTCGATATCTAGAGTATAAATCACAAATTTTGCTTGACGGGAATGAGAAATATGAATTTTGTCGAGATGTCTCCGCGTTCGCAAATACGGAAGGAGGACACATTATTTATGGGATTAAAGAAGAAAATGGACTACCTGTAGATCGCTGTAAAATTACCGACAATATAGATGAACTACAAATTCGTATTTCACAAATTTTACAGTCTAACTTGGAACCAAAATTATTAGGGTATTATTCATATCCATTAAGCGGATGCCTCGTCATTTCTATTAGAAAAAGCTGGAATGCACCTCATGCTGTAAAACTCGATGGATCGGAATGTAAATATCAATTCGCTTATCGCACTGACGCAGGTCGACAATATTACGATATACATACACTTAAGGATAAAATTATGCAATATGGTACGTTAATTAAAGATATAAACGCATTTATTGAAGCGCGAATTAATAATTTTTGCAATGAAAACCTTAATGCATTCACAAACGATGGTAAAATTTTTGTTTTAGCGCATATGATCCCTATCGGTTCATATTATAACCATAATAGCATTGATGTTGACTCATTAAATACCGACAAAAAAAATAATGTTTATAATATCCTCAGGCCGTTTAATTTAGGCAATGATGTGCATAATTTTCACATCTTTCCTAATTTAGAAGGTTTACGGATTTATTGGAACGCACCAGAACGCCATTTTTATAATCAAGTCTTTAGAAATGCATCTATTGAAGCTTGCTATGAAGTTAATATTTCTTCAGATCCACTACAAACAATAATCTCTTTTCCTGCGGGTAATTTCGAAACGAAACTAATTGATGGCATCAATAGATTGATAGCATTTTTAAAATCTGAAGGAATATGTGAACCATGCATAGTATCCATTAATATGTTCAACATTAATAATTGTCATTTAGGAGGAATAGGTTTTGATGAAGATTCCATGCCAGATCCAGTCACTAAAAAGCGTTTAAATCTTGGTAATATCGAAATAAAGTTAGACGAAAAAATTGACGATTCTCTAGAGCCCATATTCAAAATACTTTATAATTCTTTTGGACTTACAAAACATAAGTGATGCATGATAAATTATATTTCAGAATGACGATTTTTACGTACGATTTTACCAATCACAAAATGAGGTTGGATTCTGAATAAGGCAAACACATGAGCAATCGTAGCTAATGTTAAATTAGCCCCACCACTTTTAATTCTAGAAGCCTGAGTTGGGCTAATTTGTAAACGACGCACTAACTCATTAAAACCAATGTTTTCTTCTTTCATGTAAAAAGTAACAGCTCCAGAAATATCTTCTTGGAGTGATTTAATATATTGGGCTTCCAAATTTGCTGACTTTTCAATTTCAGCAATTTCACCCTTATCCAACCTTTTTTCAAGGTATTTTTTAAAGCCCCTAGATCTCATAATATTATTCTCCTAAATCACAAAAAAATTGTTTACTCGCAAATCTACTCACTACACTATAATGTAGCACTTTTAATTGTATCTGTCTAGATGGCCTTGAATTCACACACTGGACAAACTCGCGAAAACCCTATTACAATCGACCTAATTTCAACGGCTGATGAAAGGATCCAAGTTCATGAAAATCCAACAGAATGCTCTCAAAACCACCTTGATCATTGGGATGTTATTAGGGCTGGCTGGTTGCGTCGATGATCCTTATAACTATGATGCTCCATACTCTGAACCGCATTTCGCCACACGCTCAATCCCTCAAGATGAACCACTTTCTAGTTATGGCAATGAACGTGAATATGTGGTGGAAGGAAAATGTTATAAAGTCCTGCACACTGCCAAAAATTACACCAAAGTCGGAATTGCGTCCTGGTATGGTCAAAAATTTCATGGTCATCTCACGTCAACCCATGAACGCTACGACATGTTTGGTATGACAGCAGCCAGCCCAGATTTGCCATTGCCAACCTATGCGCGTGTAACCAATCTAGAAAACGGGCATTCGGTCGTTGTTAGAGTAAACGATCGAGGACCGTTCAAATCAAATCGTGTCATGGATGTATCTTATGCAGCCGCCAAAAAACTGGGATTAGTGGCTAATGGCACCGCTAAAGTACGTATAGTGGCGCTGCACAAAGGAGAGCCTGAAACTTTAGATACACTCGCCACTCGTCAAATATTACAAGTCGGTTCATTCGCTCAAAAAGGCAATGCAAATCAATACAGCGCGAAAATCACACAAATGACGAACTTACCCGTCAGAGTGCGGTTGACGATGGTCAACAACACACCCGTTTATCGGGTTGAGGTCGGGCCATTTCAGGACCAAGCCTCTCTCGATAGCACTCAAAAGACCCTGGAACAGCACGGGGTGAGGAATATCACAGCCCATAGCAGCTCAGGCAATATTCAGGCTTAGAGTCAAGGGGTCAATTCTTGCCCCCTTCCCAACCTTCACCCTGTAAAACTCCATTTCACTATGCTAAGATCCCCCCAACTATATATTCAATTTTTATTACGGGAGACACGTCATGATAAATTTCAAGCAAGCAATCTCTGCTTTCTTGATGGCTGCAGCCTTCACGCTTGGAACCACACCCTGCTTAGCAGACCAAGCCACGCCACTCATGCTCAAAGCAACTGCCGCTGCAACTAGCCCCAACGCATCCAACTTTATTCCTACCGCTCCCGATCTTGCTGTAAAATCTTATGTGTTATTAGACGGCGTTAACGGACAAATCTTGACCGAAAAAAATGCTCACGACAAAGTGCCTCCCGCTTCGCTCACTAAAATGATGACCTTGTATGTTATTTCAAGCGCACTCAAATCAGGAAAAATTTCGCTAGACACGCCTGTCACCGTCAGTGAAAAAGCGTGGCGCACCGGTGGCTCACGCATGTTTATTAAAATAGGCACCAAAGTTCCAGTGAATGATTTATTGCAAGGAATTATTGTGGCTTCTGGCAATGATGCGTGCGTTGCACTTGCAGAACTAATTGCAGGCACAGAAGAAGCCTTCGCTGATTTAATGAATCAAACTGCAAAATCATTGGGCATGAAAAATTCTCATTTTGTTGATTCAACAGGTTTACCTAACCCTCAACATTATTCTACAGCGTACGATATGGCATTACTCGGTCGTGCACTGATTAAAGATTTCCCGGAATATTATCCTTGGTACAAACAAAAATGGTACACGTTTAATGGCATTAAACAGCCCAACCGAAATCGATTATTGTGGCGTGACGATTCGGTAGATGGTCTTAAAACAGGCCACACTGAAGAAGCAGGATTTTGTTTAGTCGCTTCTGCGAAAAAATCAGACACTCGTTTAATTGCAGCGGTGATGGGATCAAAAAGTGAAGACAGTCGCGCAAACGATACAGAAGCTTTATTAAATTACGGCTTTCATTTTTTTGAATCGCACAAATTATTTTCTGCTAATACAACCGTTAGCCAACCTCGCGTTTATTTAGGAAAAGATAAATCTGCCGACATCGGTCTCGCGAATGATTTAGTGGTAATTCTTCCAACAGGAAAATTAAAAGACATCAAAGCAACGATGGTGATCGATAAAGAATTAAAAGCACCTCTTATTAAAGGGAATACTTACGGTACCGTAAAAATTATGCTCGGTGATAAAGAAATAGCTACACAACCTTTAATCGCGTTAAAAGACAACCCACAAGGTGGTCTGTGGAGCCGACTTTGTGATCGTTTAAACATTACTTTTCATCGGTGGTTTGGTTAATTAAGAATCCTTATGAATGTGAATCAACAATGGCTATCAGAAACTATTTTTTTCGATGGCCATTTTGTGAGTAAATGATGACTTCTGATCGCACACCTGTCCTACAGTTTCCTTGTGAATACATGATTAAAGTGATGGGTAAAAACACACCTGAATTTGAAGGGACTGTATTAAAAATTATTAATCAGCATGTCAAAGATCTTAGTGAAGGCGCCGTTTCTTCTCGCCAAAGTAAAGAGAGCAATTTTTTAGCATTATCCGTAACATTTACAGCGACTAGTCAAGAGCAACTCGATCAAATCTACACTGCGCTCTCTGAAGCTGAAAGTGTGATCATGGCATTGTGAGGATTTTATGAATAGTTCCAGCGATATCATCATTCGTCAACTCGGCATGCAAGCCTATGCTGCCACTTTTGCTCGTATGCAAACTTTCACTCTCACTCGCACCGAAAATACCACAGATGAAATTTGGTTACTCGAACACCCTCCTGTTTTTACACAAGGCCAAGCAGGAAAGCCTGAACATGTTATTGATCCTGGCACAATTCCTGTTGTACAAACGGATCGTGGTGGACAAGTCACTTACCACGGCCCTGGACAATTAGTCGCTTATTTTATGTTAGATTTACGACGATTAGGTTTTGGAATTCGTCGATTAGTTACCTTACTTGAAAATAGTGTCGTAACTACTCTCGCTGAATATGGAATTCATGCTGCTCCTCGTGCCGATGCACCGGGTGTCTATGTTGACGGGGCTAAAATTTGTTCGATTGGATTAAGAGTGCGACAAGGCTGTAGTTATCACGGTATCGCATTTAATGTGAACATGGATTTATCGCCCTTTCAACGCATTAATCCGTGTGGATTTAAAAATCTTCTGGTAACACAAGTACACGATTTTTCACCCGATACCACAGTCGCCACTGTCGCGGGTCGATTAATCCCCAATATATGTCAGCAATTTGGTTACACCAATTGCAATATTATTAATGAAGTTGAAATCCATGAATCAGAACCCGCCATTGCTTGACCCCAATCAAAAACAACGCGCTGCCGATAAGCTTTCACGCATCCCTGTGAAAGTTGAAAACCTTGAACCCGCGTTAGCAAAACCTGATTGGATACGAATCAAATTACCATCGAACGAAAAAATTCTTGAATTAAAAAATATGCTGCGACAAAAAAAATTAGTGACTGTTTGTGAAGAAGCTTCTTGTCCTAATTTACCTGAATGTTTTTCACACGGCACAGCAACATTCATGATCATGGGTGATCGTTGCACACGCCGATGTACTTTTTGTGATGTTGCACACGGTCGTCCTGAACCACTTGATCCAGAAGAGCCCAATAAAATTGCTGAAGCAACTGAACAACTCGGATTAAAATACGTGGTCATTACTTCTGTCGATCGAGATGATTTACGCGATGGAGGTGCTGCTCATTTTGCCGACGTGATTCGCGCACTGCGCGCGAGAATTTCTCATATTAAAGTTGAAATTTTGGTACCCGATTTTCGCGGGCGTATGGAAAAAGCGCTTGATGCGTTATCGTTGGCGCCCTCTGATGTTTTTAATCATAACCTTGAAACAGTACCACGATTATATAAATCCATTCGTCCGGGCTCAGATTATCAATGGTCACTCACACTATTAAAAGAACACAAGTTACGCTTCCCCAACATACCGACTAAATCGGGCTTAATGGTTGGATTAGGTGAAACCGATGCGGAACTCGAGCAAGCCTTTGCAGATTTAAGAGCCCATAACGTTGATATGCTCACAGTGGGGCAATATTTAGCACCCAGTAGGCATCACTCTCGCGTCGAACGTTATGTGACTCCGGCTCAATTTGAGCATTATCATAAAATCGCCAAAGAAATAGGATTTTCTCAAGTAGCGAGTGGACCTTTAGTTCGTTCTTCGTATCACGCCGATCAAATGGCGAAGGAATTAGATTAATAGTTTATTAAAGAGGTTAGGACACTGATGTTAGAAAGTTTTGCCCACGGAATGGTCACAACCTTACATACCCATCCCAATTGGGGATATTTTCTCGCTTTTTTTGTCGCCTTTATTGAATCACTCGCCATCATTGGAACCATAGTACCTGGATCTGTCACCATGACCGCTATAGGAGCATTAGTAGGTTCCGGGGTATTGCCCGCTGCACCCACTTTTATAGTTGCTGTCTTAGGAGCATTAACAGGCGATTTCATCAGTTTTTGGGTGGGTAAACATTTCGATACTCGCTTATCCAATATGTGGCCATTCACTAATCATCCACAATGGATTCCTGCGGGTAAACTTTTTTTTGAAAAACATGGTGGCAAAAGCGTCATCATCGGACGATTTTTTGGACCCGTACGCAGTTTCGTTCCTTTAATTGCGGGGCTTTTACATATGCACCCGATTTATTTTTTATTGGCTGCCAGTATTTCAGCAACGCTTTGGGCTATTGTCTATATGTTACCCGGCGTATTTATTGGTGCATTATCGATGGAATTACCACCTGGGTTAGCCACAAAATTTGTTCTCTTTATTTTAGCGGGGCTCATCGCCATTTGGCTATTAGTGTGGCTCACTCGATTCACAGCACAAAAAATTTGGGGCGTCTTTGATTTAGGCATCAGTAAAATATGGCAAGGAATGCGTGCCCGCAAATCGTGGCATTTTATTACAACGCCATTAGCAGATCCTCGCGAACCGAATTTACATAACCAATTATTTTTATTATTCGGCGTAATTGTTTCTTTCACGTTACTTCTCATTTTTCTGTGGAATATTACACATCACGGGATTTTGACAGCACTCAACCAGCCTATTTACAATTTGTTGCAAAGTATTCGTACACCTATTGTTGATAGCTTTATGACGTTGTTTACATTACTCGGCGATCGAAAATGTATTTTAACTTTTTCTGTTGCGATATTGTTATGGCTCACGTATCAACGTAATTGGCGTGCTGCAGCACATTGGTTAGCGCTGATGATTTTAGTCATTGGCAGTGCACTAACCATTAAATATGGTTATTATTCTCCTAGACCTTCACCTGATTTACCCTCTAATTCCACATCTTCATTACCTAGCGGTCATACTATTTTTACGCTCGCATTTTTTGGATTTTTATCCGTAATCATCGGACACGAATTACCAACAGCCCAAAGAAAACGCTGTTACAAAATTGCGCTAACAATGGTTGGATTAGCGGCATTTTCACGCATCTATCTTGGTCCTCACTGGTTAACGGATATCATTGCTAGCTTTTTGTTAGGATTAACGTGTCTATTAATTGTCACTATTTCTTACAGACGACACCTCACTACTCACATCTCGCCGAAAAAATTAAGCATTGCCTCCATCATTATTTTACTGATTTTATGGTCCGGATATAGTGCGTGGAAATATGAGGAAACGATAGAGTTTCATCAACACCCGCCCAGTGCGACGCATATAACCGAAAATGATTGGTGGCAAAAAGCCAACCCTGTTATTCCTACAGCACGATCCAATCGAATAGGAAAACCTACGGATCCTTTAAATATTCAATGGTATGGCTCTCTAGAATCTATTAAAAAGCAGCTGGAAACTAAGGGTTGGCAAAGCCATTACCCCACATTAAATCTACGAGGATTTTTTGACAGACTGTCCCTGCAAGATCCTGATCGTCGTTTACCACTGCTACCGCAGCTGTATCATAATCGCCCCCCTGCACTGCTCATGACAAAAACAAACGATCAAAATCGCTACGATATTGTTTTATATTTATGGCAATCGGATATTGAATTAACTGATCATAAATCCTCTCTCTGGATCGGAACTCTCATGGAATACGAAGATCCACACCAAGGAATTCTTCATCCCAACAGAGAACCTAAATTGACTTTTAAGGATGCATTACCCCTTCTTATTCATGATCTTCAAAATGAAAAAATCACGACGCTACAGTTGTTTCCATCCGAACGTATCAATGCTCCACATCTCAAACACTGGGATGGAAAAATACTGCAGATAAAAAATCACGAATAAAAGTCTACTTTGTCAGCAGTTCCTGATCAAAGAAAATTATTTAACAAGAGATGCACATTGTTTGTGATCATTGAACCTAGATTCTGCAGTTGGAATCGTAGCGAGAGGCCCTAAAGTGCTGAAGACAAATGCTTTTACTTCGTTCTCAAATCCAAACCAGCAAATAACTTTGATCCAGCCTGTGATTCATCTGCTTCATCTGTTACTGCTGCATTTGGTACTATACCAAATGAAGTCGTGACTCCATGAACTCGCAATAAGCTTGTGACTTGAGTAATTTTGGGTACTAAAACTTGAGCGAAAGTAGTCCCTTGTTCAGCATTAGGAACACCTTCAACGTTGAGGCAATCTTTTAAAGATTCGGGAGCAGCCTGAAACCAAGACATTATAAATTCAAAAAAGTTTTGAAAGGCTCTCAGTAAAACACCATTTTCTGCTTCTAATTTTTCATTTACTGAGGCAAGTCTTTCATTATCAACACCAAGTCTTTCAACTTGTCTGGTCAACCCATCAATTGTTTTAGTTTGCTCACCCATTACATCAGTTTGAGCTGCTAAATGTGAAGCTAATCTCTCATTTGCCCTCTGCATTTCAGTAATTTGCGAATTATTCACAGTGGAAGCTGCTCTCATTCCACCCTTAGTCGGTGAGGTTTGCAGAGCTTGAATGCTTTTTAACTCTTCAATTTGTGCTCTGTTTCGTTTCACTTCATCAACTAGAAGCTGATTTGCCGCTTCTTTCTCACGCAGAGCATTAGCATATTCAGCTTCTTTAGCCCTCAGCGCGTCGCTATAGGCTGATTCTTTTTGTAGATTTTGTTGTCTTGCTTGCTGTTTTAGTTGAGCATTCACACTTGTTGAATCTTTTATTTGATATTGCAACTCTTGAATTTTTTGCCTGAGAGCCTGTATCTCTTGAGCTTGATTATCTTTTTCAACCAATAACTCCCTATTTAGCTGATTCAATCGAGTTTCTTCTTGTCTCATTTTCGACAAGATTTCTTTATGACCATCAGCAGAACCTGTTGCAAGTTTTAAATCTTGTTTAAATGAGGTCGCCATTTGAACAGAAGTATTATATTGAACGCCCCGAACTTTAATCATTTCACTCAAAGCAAACAGCCGACTAGGTAATCCATTCCAACTACCAAATTCTTGAACGCGATTTCGTTGAATCAGCTGAGCGAATACATTTGTAAAAGCATCAAAGGTGTGCATGGTAGACGCAGTATCTGTTAGTCGATGTTTTTGTAGGGTTCCATCGGCCTTTTGCACTAGTTTATAAAAATTTCCCTGCTCTTCTATCACAGGTATAGGATTGTCAAATTGGTCTAATATGACTCGAGGATAAAATGCCACTCCATCAGCTGTCTGATACATCGCCTTAGTTAAAAATAGTATGGCTTTTAGAATAACATGCACATGACTATTCGAAGGAGAACCTTTACGTCTAGTACCAGAAGTGCTTTCAGGTAAAGAAGTTGCGTCTTTAAAAAATTTATACGCTTGATCTGCTGCATCAGTATTGCCATTAAACCCTTTATAAAATTGTTCTTTAAAGCTAGCGGGAACATTAGGAAATACATATAGCGTGTATTTAGGATCGCCTGTGAGTCCGTAGCTAACGGCTACATCAAGTACAGCTCTCCAAGCATTGTGAATATATCGATCTACATCAATATAGACATTGTTCTTGCTTTTAACAGGAAAACTAACTGTTTCGTGGTAGACTACTATTTCATTCTCTTTTGCTAAGCGATCGTATGCCAACGGTGATTTCATGATAATTTTTACTCCAAGATGCCTTTAATTTTTGCTAACGAATAAGTCGAACGATAACAGAGATCCGGTGAAATGTCAATTATTTCTATGAAGATTCCACATTTTTGCTCCAAAAAATGAGGCCATAAAACCCTTAAAATTATTACAATTTAATATATAACATACTGCGACAACTGACAGCTGAAAATGACTTCACCTTACTCCTCTGGACTAGACTTCGTATAAAGCAATACTTAAAAAAATACGAATCTATTGCTTATCCCTTAGGTGCAGGGCTAAAGTTCTCAAGTAAAGTTTGTTGCTCCAAATGTACACAAATTGATGCTACTTGGTCATATGCTGAGTGGATGGCTTTTTTAGCTTTTAAGCGCTCACTATCAGAATCTAATTTAAAAACCAATAAATTCATAGCCGTCGAATAATCAAACGTACTTTTATCAGTTATCCCTGAAACAGACAAAGAGGTAGACTGCATTTTTTTTATTTTATCGATAATATTAGGTCTATTTTTTTCAAAATGCATAAAAACATAAAGAATGTTTTTAATTGAGCGAGCAATACCTAATTTAATCATATCCGGCTTTAAATATGAAGATAAGGGCTCCATAATAGCGTCAATAGCTTTAGAAATAAATTTATCATCTGTTGTCTGAAAAAAAAATAAACTCCTTAGAATGTTTCATTGGCACTCCGATACTTTATTAATAAAATAATATATTGTTCGTTATAATTTAACTTGCTCCCCAAGCAGGCAGCAAATCCTGCTCAATCCCCAGAGTATTCAAAATTCGAGCCACCACAAAATCAACCAGCTCATCAATACTCTTAGGCTGATGATAAAATCCAGGTGAAGCCGGCATAATGACCGTATTTAAGCGAACTAATTTCAACATATTCTCTAGATGAATTGCAGATAAAGGCATTTCGCGAGGCACTAAAATGAGTTTGCGCTGCTCTTTAATCACTACATCAGCGGCTCGTTCGATTAGATTATTACTCAATCCATTCGCAATCGCTGCCAATGTCCCACTGCTGCAAGGACACACTATCATTCCATCAACATAAGCGGATCCACTCGCAATCGGCGCAGTCCACTCCTGTGCAGAAAAAACATCGAATTGATTCGCATCAACCGAAAAACGCTGCTGAATAAATTCTTTGAGCAAAGAAGATTGTCCGGGAATATTTAAATTTTCTTCGTGAATTGCAACAGCTCGCGCTGCTTCAGAAACCAATAAATAAATATGATGTCCGGACTTTAATAAACATTCTAATAAACGAAGCCCGTAACGAAATCCTGACGCGCCTGTTATTGCTAATGTCAGCGTTAATTTTTTACTCATTATATTTACCTATTTAAGCGTAGTCATCGCGAGCGAAGCGTGGTGATCCAAGATATTTCTCTGGTTGGCCATGCTTCGCTAGGGATGACTTGATCAGAAAGCTCACTATTATTAAACAACCTTCCTATGAAGGATTAATTCCTAGTGCACGGACAATCGCTGCAGCATCTTGATTGGATAACACTAAAATTACATCACCAGAATTCACATTTTCTTTTACGGCTTGTGCAAGATTAGGTAAATCTTCACAGACTGTTGCAGGACAATCGACTGCATCTGCTAATGCAGACACATTCCATTCCACTGTAGAAGGTGCTAGAAAAAAGGCTCCATCTACATCTGCAAATACGTCAGTTAAAGTATTTTGATGATGCCCTGTTCGCATCGTGTACGAACCAAAATCCACCACGGTAAAAATTCGAGTGGATCCTAAATTGGCACGCGCACCCGCTAGTGTTGTTTTAATTGCTGTCGGATGATGAGCAAAATCGTCATAGACTTTCACACCAGACACTTCGCCTCTAAAATGCATACGACGCGCCACACCTTCAAATGTTGCTAATGCTGAAACGGCTTTGCTTGGTTCAACACCCGCATGCACTGCAGCTGCAATAGCAGCCAATGCATTTTCAACATTATGTTGGCCAATTAATTTCCAGTGAACTTTTCCAATTAATTTTTCTTTATGATAAACAGAAAATTGACTTCCATCTCTTGAAACATCACGGGCATGCCAATCACCATTTTCTCCGCCAAATTTTACAACACTACTCCAACATCCTCGCACTAAAACATTAGCACAATTATTATCTGTTGCATTCGAAATAATTTGACCTTTACTCGGAATGGTTCGTACTAAATAATGAAATTGTCTTCTAATGGCTTCTAAATTTTCATAGATATCAGCGTGATCAAATTCGATATTATTCATGATTAAAGTTTTAGGGCGATAGTGAATAAATTTCGGGCGCTTATCAAAAAATGCGCTGTCATATTCATCCGCTTCAATTACAAAAAATGGACTGTCTGTCAAACGTGCGGTAACACCAAAATTATGAGGCTCTCCACCAATCAAAAATCCTGGATTTAGTCCCGCGCTTTCTAAAATCCATGACACTAGACTCGTTGTAGTTGTTTTTCCGTGCGTGCCACTCACAGCAATGACCCATTTCGACTCTAAAATATGTTCCGCCATCCATTGCGGCCCTGAAGTATAAGGCAGTCCTGAATCTAATAACGCTTCTACAACAGGATATCCTCGTGACATCACATTCCCAACGACCACGCAATCTGCTGTTTTATCCAGCAAATTGGCATCGTAGCCTTCTTGCAAAGGTATTCCTACCTCCACCAACTGCCGTGCCAACTCCGAGTGAATATTCTTATCAAGACCAATGACATCATGACCCAGCTGCTTTGCCATCAAAGCCAAACCGCTCATAAACTTACCGCAAGCCCCTAAAATTTGAATCCTCATAGCTTTATCCTCATTGTTACTTAGCCGTATAGTATCAAAGATAAAAACGCGACGCTATTTTCTTTCCGGGCAGGCTGATATAATCCGGCCTTATTTTTATGACAAGGCAGTGAGTATGGCTGGAAACAACGTCTTTTATGCACAATCAGGTGGCGCAACAGCTGTGATTAATGCGTCAGCGTGCGGGGTAATCGAAACTGCACGAAAGCACTCAGATCAATTGGGCAAGGTCTATGTTGGGAGAAATGGTATTTTAGGCGCATTACGCGAAGAACTGATCGACACTAGCCAAGAATCGCCCGAAGCAATTTCGGCTCTACGTTACACTCCATCCAGCGCCTTTGGATCTTGCCGTTATAAACTCAAAGGTCTAGAGGAAAATCGCGCTGAATATGAACGCTTGATCGAAGTATTTCAAACACACAACATTGGTTATTTTTTCTACAACGGCGGCGGAGATTCTCAAGATACTTCCCACAAAGTGTCACAAATGGCTCAAAAAATGGGCGTTCCTTTAACATGCATCGGAATTCCAAAAACCGTCGATAACGATTTACCTTTTACAGACAACTCTCCGGGATTTGGTTCTGTCGCAAAATACGTGGCAGTATCAATTCTCGAAGCCGGATTAGATGTCGCTGGTATGGCAGCCACTTCAACAAAAGTATTTATTATGGAAGTGATGGGTAGACATACGGGATGGATTGCGGCGTCAGCAGGGCTTGCAAGTGAAAAAGAAAACGAGCCACCGCATATTATTTTATTTCCTGAAGTTCATTTTAATCCTGAACATTTTCTTCTACGCGTCGATGAATGCGTAAAAAGTTACGGCTACTGTGTGATCGCTGTTTCTGAAGGTGTTCGCAATCAGGAGGGACAATTTTTAGCTGAATCAGGATTACGTGATGCATTCGGGCACGCTCAACTCGGTGGCGTTGCACCCACAATTGCACAATTAATTAAATCTTCACTCGGTTATAAATATCACTGGGCCGTTGCAGATTATTTACAACGAGCCGCGCGACATATTGCCTCTAAAACCGATGTTGAACAAGCGTATGCATTAGGACAAGCTGCTGTTGAAGAAGCGTTGAAAGGAACAAACGGCGTGATGCTTACACTGGAACGTATCAGTGACACCCCTTATCAATGGAAAATTGGCACCGCTCCGCTAGAAAAAGTCGCCAACGTTGAAAAAGGATTACCTCGCGAATTTATCAGTGAAAATGGAATGCATATTACACCTGAATGCCGACGTTATTTACAGCCATTAATTTTAGGCGAAGATTACCCACCCTATCGCAATGGAGTTCCTGATTATGTTCGCTTGAAAAACAGTCTCATTGGGAAAAAACTCGAGTCTTTATTCAGTATGGGTGGCTGAAGTGTTAAAACTAAGCTACAAATTAAAACTGGTCTTTGAGTAAATATTATGGCTCGTTCACAATGGTCTTCTCCACTTTCTTTTATTATTGTTTCCACGGCAGCGATGGTAGGCCTCGGCAATATTTGGCACTTTTCTACATTAGTAGGAATGAATGGTGGAGGCGCATTTGTTTTAGTGTATTTATTGTTTGTTTTTCTGCTGGGAATTCCCATGATGGCTAGCGAAATTTTAATCGGTAGGCGCAGCGTGAGAAATCCTGTCGATGCTTTTCGCACTACAGCTATTCAAAGTTTACACAGCCCAAAATGGTCACTAGCCGGTGGCTTACAAATCATCACGGGCCTTTTAATTCTTACTTATTTCTGTGTGCTTTCGGGCTGGATTTTACATTATATTTTTCTTGCAGCACGTAACAAATTTGAAAATATTTCCATTGAAGGGGCAAGCCAAGCTTTCACACAACTTTTAAACGCACCGATTAATATGGCATTTTGGGATACATTATTTATTATTGCGATGGTTTGCACCATAAGTCTTCACATCAGAAAACGATTAGAAAAAGTTATTATTGTTGCGCTGCTCGCAATGCTAACGCTAGTCATCACTTTAATTGTTTACGCCTTTGAAACATCAAGTTTCGCAGAAGGTCTCAATTATTTATTTCAACCCGACTTCAGTAAACTTAGCGCTCGAAGTGTATTAATAGCATTGGGACAGGCTTTTTTCAGCCTAGGCATTGGCACCGGCATCATGCTAACCTATGGCACTTATGTAACTAAAGAAACATCCATTTTAAAATCCTGTACTATCATTGCAATCAGTGATTGCGTGATTGCTCTTCTCGCAGGGATGGCAATTTTCCCCCTGATTTTCGCCAACAATCTTTCGCCCAATCAAGGTTTTAGTTTAATTTTTCAGACACTTCCCGTTGCATTTGGACATATGCCATTCGGCCATCTATTCGGCACACTCTTTTTTATTATGCTTGAAATTACGACTTTTATTTCTGCCATCGCTCTGCTTATGCCAACTGTAATTTTTTGTCGCGAAGCCTTACTCTGGAGGCGAACAAAGTCCGCTATTGTAGCTGGAATTCTAGTATGGATCGTCAGTATGGGAGTCATTAGTTTCAATTTATTTGAGTTTATCGATTTCCTCACCGCAGATATCATGTTGCCCATTGGCGGATTATTAGTCGCAATCATGACGGGTTGGATGATGTTTAGAAAAGATACATCAGATGAATTAGGTGTAAATCCACGTGGACTTGCATTTAGAAGCTGGCGTTTAGCCGTTCGTTTTGTCGCACCCGTTGCAATATTATTAATTTTCTGTCATCTATTAGGACTTTTTTAATTTCATTTTAAATATTTACTATCATTTGCATCACTATAATCAACAAGGAAAAGAGCATAATAATTGCCATACCCAATTTCCCACCAGGAGCTAAATATAATTCAGGCAATCTTTTATTTCTTCCTGACCAAGCCATAGCAGCCGGCAATAGTCCATGTAATATAGCAACGAAGACACCCGCATAACTCAGCGCCAAAATAAACCCTTTAGTAAAAAATAGTGCGTAAGTTAATGGCGGAACAAAAGTTAAAATGGTGCTTAAAAATTTACCCAGAGCTGTTCGCGGAATTTTCAATCCATCAGTTAAAAAATCAAACAATGCTAAAGAAATTCCAATAAAAGAGGTTGAGATAGCAAAGAAAATAAAAAATTCAATAATCATCACCAAAGAAGTATTATGTGATAATGCAGCCAAGGTAGAGGCAATTTTTGTAGCCGGTTGCCCACTGTGTTGAATCACCTCTAAACTCATCGGACCATTCGTAGGAATTGTTCCAAACACTACTAAATCCCAGAATATATAGACGACTAAAGTAATAAAACTTCCTAGTAAAATGATTTTCACAAGATTATTTACAGCCCCAGATAAATATAATCGCATACTGGGTATCACAACATGATATCCAAATGCCGTACTTAAAATAGGAAAAGCGTACAATAAAGACAATGGTTTACCAGGCAACAAGTAAGACATATTAATGTGCGGAATTGTGAAAAAAACCATTAGGAAATACGTTGCAATCAAACCCGCAAATAACAATCGATTTAACCGATCTACCGCACGAGTACCAAAATAAATAGCAACACTCGCCACCGCCATCCAAGGCAGAGGTTTAATCCAAGACTGTAAATCACTATGAACTACTGAGGAATAAGCACTTTCAACTAAATCACCTCCACCCGACAAATACGCTGCCATCAATGAATACAGTAGCAACAAATAAGTACTCCAGGCGACAATTTCGCCGGGTTTACCCAGTGTCAGCTTCGCCATTGAAATAAAATTAGATTCTGAAGGTAAATAAAGATTGACTTCAAGCACATACAAACCTGTCAATGCCATCGCCAACCAAAAAATAATGAGCGCACCGCAGGAACCAATAAATCCACCACTCGCCATCGCCACAGGCAGCGCTAACATTCCTGCACCTATACAAGTGCCTGCAATAATTAATGTTCCACCAGTTGTTTTATTAATCACAAATAATTACACACTATAATACATATCAAATTCTACGGGATGCGGAATTGTACGTAATCGATTGATTTCTAGAACTTTTAATTGTCCATACCCTTCTAATAAATCTTTAGTAAACACATCGCCAACGAACAGAAACTCGCTGTCTTCTTTCAGAGCTTGCAATGCCTCTTCTAATGTTCCTGCAATTCGAGCTCGATTGCGTGATTCAATGGATGTTAATTTAAACATGTCTTCATCAAGAGGATCACCCGGGTTAATTTTTCGTTCGATTCCATCTAATCCCGCCAATAACATGGCAGAGAATGCCAAATAAGGATTAGCAGCAGGATCGGGAAATCGGACTTCGATTCGAGCATCTTGTGGTTGTGCAACATGAGGAATTCGAATGGCAGCAGAACGATTTCGTGCAGAATACCCTAAAACTACTGGAGCCTCATAGCCTGGTACCAATCGTTTATAACTATTTGTTGTGGGATTTGTAAAGACATTCAAAGCTCTCGCGTGTTTGATAATTCCGCCGATAAAATGGAGAGCGGTTTCAGATAAACCACTATAGGCATTACCTGAAAATAAATTTTTACCATCCTTACTTAAAGAAATATGACAATGCATACCACTGCCATTATCACCTGCCATGGGCTTAGGCATAAATGTTGCCGTACGACCAAATTGATGCGCCACATTATGAACCACATATTTTAATGTCTGCAAATTATCCGCCATCTTTAACAAATTCGCATAACGAATATTAATTTCTTGTTGGCACGGTGCCACTTCATGATGATGCCTTTCAACTTGAATACCAAGATCTTCCAACACTAAACAAATAGCAGAACGTAAATCCTGCGTGGAATCAACCGGAGGAACAGGAAAATAACCTCCTTTAATTTTAGGGCGATGACCTGAATTACCACCATCATACACTTTTGATGTATTCCAAGAAGCTTCATCAGCATCCATATGAGAAAAGACATGATCCATGTCCAGTTTCCAACGAGAATCTCTAAAGATAAAAAATTCGGCTTCTGGACCAAAATAACACGTATCAGCGATTCCAGTTTGTTGCAAATAGGATTCAGCTTTTTTTGCAACTGCACGAGGACATCGTTCATAACCTTTCATGGTGAGTGGATCTAATACATCACATGTCATTGATATCGTAGGGCGATCAAAAAACGGATCTTTTTTCGCAGTAGAAGCATCTGGCATTAAAACCATATCGGAAGAATGAATGCTTTTCCATCCGGCGATAGAAGAACCATCAAACATTGCCCCATCAGAAAATAAAGCTTCATTGACTTTATTCGTTGACATCGTCAAATGCTGCTCTTTTCCACGACTATCCGTAAAACGCAGATCAACAAATGCAATTTTTTCCTTTGCAATTAAATCAAGAACAGTTGAAATTGACATATTTGGCACTCCAGACAAATTCGACACCGATATTCAGAAAGCATTTTGATTCAAATTAAACGCTAATGCAACAACGATGAAGATAGAAATCGGGAGTGAAGAGACTTAGGAGAGGAGGGACTATCGGGGAGGCAACTCCCGCTGAAAACAGCGAGAGTTGCTTCGTGCCCAAACTTACTTTTGAACGATTACTCAGAAGCTGGAGCTGATGACTCGTCAGATTTTGGTTGATCTGAACTATTAGAGTCAGCAGGTTTGCTTTCTTGAGCATCTTTTCCATCTTTACCGTCTTTGCCATCTTTTCCATCTTTGCCATCTTTTGGAGCTTCAGTTGAAGCTTTCTTTGCTTTAGCATGATGCTTTTTGTGCTTAACATGTTTTTTAGCTTTTGGCTTTGCAGCTTCAGCGGGTTTAGCAGGAGCAGCTGCTTCTGGAGCAACTTCTTTCTCAACCTTAACATGATGCACAGCACCACGAGGATGAACAACATGATGATGCACAACTTCAGTGCTCACTGCAGGAGCTTCGTTCACACCTTCATTGGTAGGAACTTCGCTGCAACCTGCAACGAATAAGCCAGCAGACAGCAATAAAACATAGGATATTGAATTTTTCATAGAAAATCTCCGTTAAATTAAAATTAACTCCGTTGAATAAACAACTGACTTTTTTCAACAATTCCTAGATAAACCAGGAAAAGCTAAGTGTCGCTTAGTAACCACAACCACAAAAATTGCGTAAGGAAGCATACCTACTTCCAATTGAGTTTACAATATGTTTCCTTAACAAAAAATGTGGAAATAAAACCTAAGGCCAAGCATATTGGCAACGCCAATACGGCATAACGATAAGCTTCAACTGAATACACTGGAACACCTCCAATACTCGTACCATCCCACTGCAAATCAAGGAACCAACCAATCAAAGGTTGAAATGCCGCAGCAATAATGATTGATGCCATATTCGCAAATGCAAGTGACGTTCCTGAAACTCTTCGTTCGTTAATTTCCCCAGCTAAAGCATAGGATACACCAACACCCGTATTGGCAAGACCATACAAAAACATCAGTAAAAAGAGCATAGATAATGAAAGATTAGGCCAGTATAAAGCTGCAGTCATCGTGATGAAACTGAAAAAAGCAGAGCCGTACATAACGGGTTTACGGCGTTCAATTCGATCAGATAACAATCCCACTAAGGGGCCACCTAAAGCCCAACCTAAAAAAATACAGCTAACTGCTTCTGCAGCATGAATTTTATCAAAGCCATTGTTATGCTGAACATACGTTGTCCCCCAAAATTCCGCGAATGCTCCTGTAGGAGCATAAATTAATCCAACATAAATTCCATTAAACCAACTCTGAGGATTTTTAAGTACGCGCCCTAAAGCTTCTCTAAATGAAAGATGAGCTTGCTTTTCATGTGAAGAATGTTCTGTATGATGAGCACTCGTTTTATCTCTGACAATTAACCCGATTAATACTGCTATAAAAATTAAAAAACCACCAATTAACCACATCGTGTAACGCCATCCTAATCCAACAACGAGAATGGAAAGAGGACCTGCACCAATTGCAGCACCGAGCATTCCTAATGCTTGAGTAAAACCGGCTAATAAACCAAAACGTGTCGGACTAAACCACATCGTCGCTAATTTTAACGCACCAACAAATGCAAACGATGCACCAAAACCCATTAAAAAACGACCTAACTGTGCAACAAAAAGCCCAGGAGACATTGCAAATGTGATACAACCAATCCCCGTTAGCGCTGCCATTCCACTTAATAATTTTCTCGAACTATATCGATCAACCAACATACCAACAGGCATTTGCATAATAATATAGGGCCAAAGGAACATACTCGATAATGCACCCAACATAAGCGCAGTGACATGAAATTCCTGAGACAATTCCGGAACAACAACACCCGGTGCAACTCGACCTAAATATTCTGAAAAGAAAAATGCAGCACCTAACCCCCAAATTAACCAGGGATAAAACCGATGCTGAGTTTTAGTCTGCTCTACTATTTGTTGATCGGTCAATTCTATACTCCTCATGACATTCTCCTACCGACACTTAATCGAATTAAGATCTCGAATAAATCAAATAACCACCCAACGCTCCAAAAACTATCACGGGCATCACCGCTGCCAAAACAGGTGGCACTTGATACACCAAACTCATCGGACCTAAAAACTGATTCAGCATATAAAATACAAATCCCACTGTAATTCCCGCAACAATCCGCACACCCATGGTCACGCTACGTAACGGTCCGTCAACTATAGGCACTGCTAAAATAATCATTACTAATGTAGCGAAAGGCAGCATTAATCTTCGCCAAAAAGCAAATTCAAATGGCCCTACATCTTGCCCGCTGATCTTGCGAAAATGCACATTATTATAGAGTTGTGGTAATGATTGTTGAGAAGGCTCCGTATCGATTAACCCCATCATACGTGGGTCTAATTTTAAATTCCATACTTGTTGATCATAGAATTCTCTGTTTACTCGCTCGGGTTCAAAATGACTTTGCTGTACGTGATGAAATTGCCAACTACCATTTCGAAATTCACCTCGTTCAGCAAAACTCGCTAGTCGTAATTCATGATTTTGATCAAAATAATATCGCGTTACACCAAACCATTGGTCTCCGCTTGCGATAGTTTTGATATGAATAAAATTCATCCCATCTCTCACCCAAGTGCCATGATCCGTTTTTAATGTGTTACCACGACTCAAAGCATGCGATTTAATTGTTGTAGCCATATCACAGGCATACGGTGCAATAGATTCTCCCGGAATTATTATCACTGCAATAAGTAAAATTGCGGAGAGCAAAACAGAACGTGTAATTTGCCACATTGACAAACCAGCTGAATGTAAAATAATCAATTCGTTTCGTGACGCTAATCGTCCCAAACCAATAATACTGCCAATTAATGCAGCGACTGGGAATAGTTGATACACTTTTGACAACAACATTAAAGGAACAACCATAGCCACCAAATAAATTGTATAATCACCCTTTCCAACATCTTTAAGCTGTTGAGCAAGTTCAATAAAACTTTCCACCGTAATTAAAATTAACAAAACCATTAATATCGATTTAATGACATTTTTCCCAATGTATTGACGATAAATAGTCATTGTAAAAACCTCATTCTCCATTTTCTGAAATGACCTGTATATTGTAAAAATAATCCTAAGCCTAATACAAAAATCATTCCGTGTACCCACCACAACCCTATACTAGTAGAAACAACACCGTGCTCCACCCATGATCGACTCACAAATAATAAATCGACATAAACTATATAAATGATAATTCCAGGAAATAATTGAGCAAAACGACCTTGGCGTGGATTCGCTCGACTCAATGGTACAGCGATTAATGTCAATAATAAAACAGATAATGGCATTGAAAATCGCCACTGAAGCTGAGCCGCCGCCAAACGATTAGTATTTCGTTCTCGCCACAATTCCACCGTCGATAAATAATCCTCATCGCGTTTCACTTTGATTTTAGGCGTAGGAAGTCTCACACCATAATGATCAAATGCAACCAATTGAAATGCTTGCTCACCTGGATTTCCTTGATAACGAAATCCTTTTTGAAATTCAACAAATTCCTGCTGAGTCGCAGAATCTTTTACTTGTTTAGCGCTGTGCGCTACCATAACGCCCCACGTGGAAAAATGATTTTTAAGCGGCATTTCTGCTGCAAAAACATTTTCAAGCTGATCACGATTTCGTGACATTTTTTCAGCATAAACGACATAGCGACCCGCAATAAATTGAAATCGACCCGATGTCATTTTTTGCAAAGGTGATGCTGCCACGGCTTCGGCTAATATACGTTCACGATAATAGGTCATTTGAGGTTCAACCCACATCATTAATGCGCCCACAACTAATGTTGTAATGCTAGCTCCAATTAAAGTTGCACCGAGTAATTGAAATCGACTAAAACCAGCACAAAAAAATGCGGTCATTTCATTTGTGGTATATAATCGACCGTAACTGATTAAGACCGCTAAAAAAAATCCGAGGGGCAACAAAAATCCTGCGAGCAACGGCACTTGGATAGACATCATTTGCATCACAGATTTTGCTGTCATACGCCCCATCGCAGCATCACCTAAATATCGAACAAACTGGTTGCAAATTAATATCGCTAACAATATAGCCGTAATGATCAACATGGTGTTGATGATTTCTCGATTTAAATAGCGAACGATGATTCTGGGCACAATTTCTCTCTTCAAATACACTATCCGCCCCTGGCAGGCACCTATCGGCCAATATACCCCGCCACGCTTGATTTGGCTAGTATAAAGGGGTCGGGTCTCCCGTTGGCTATAGGCAAGATTGCCAACGGGAGACCCGATCCCTTTATATTTTACCTGACCCCATTTATCTGGTTATACTACTTTATATAGATAACGTTTATTAAGGTATTTTCCATGGCAGTTAACACATCGGTTGCTCTCGACAAAGCATTCCAACCCGACCAAGCTGAGTCTCGGTGGTATCAAATTTGGGAACAAGAAGGTTATTTTAAACCATCAGGTGATGGAAAATCGTACTGTATTATTCTACCTCCTCCGAATGTTACTGGAACATTGCACATGGGACATGGTTTTCAGGTAAGTCTCATGGATGCCCTCATACGCTATCATCGTATGCAAGGCCGACAAACCCTTTGGCAAGCGGGCACAGATCACGCTGGCATTGCGACTCAAATGGTTGTGGAACGACAACTGGCCAAAGAAAATCTTTCTCGACACGATTTAGGACGCGAAAAATTCATCGAACAAGTCTGGAAATGGAAAGAACATTCGGGCAACACAATCAAACAACAACTCAAACGTATGGGCAGCTCTCTAGACTGGGAGAGAGAATGTTTCACAATGGATGCTTCTGTGGCAGAGGCTGTCGTCACTGTATTCGAAAAACTCTTTGATGAAGGACTCATTTACAGAGGACAACGACTTGTCAACTGGGATCCGGTTTTACACACAGCCATTTCTGATCTTGAAGTAGTCTCTAAAGAACAAGAAGGAAAATTATGGCACATGCGCTACCCCTTTTCTGAAGGTGAAGGCTTCATAGTTGTTGCCACCACACGTCCAGAAACACTTTTGGGAGACGTCGCCGTCGCCGTTCATCCGGATGACGCTCGTTATCAACACTTAATTGGAAAAACGGTTCAATTGCCGTTTACCGGAAGATCAATTCCAATTATTGCTGATAGTGCTGTTGTCCAAGATTTTGGTAGCGGTTGTGTCAAAATAACTCCCGCTCACGATTTTAACGATTACGCGATGGGACAACGACACAATCTCGAACTCATTAATATTTTTACTCACGACGCAAAACTCAATGATAATGCACCAGCAGAATATCGCGGGTTAGATCGATTCGACGCTAGAGAAAAAATTGTTCAAGACTTGGAAAAAGCAGGATTAATTGAAAAAATTGAAAAACATATTTTGCAAATTCCATTTGGCGATCGATCTCATGCCGTGATCGAACCCTATCTTACCTACCAATGGTTTATCAAAACGGAATCGCTTGCAAAACCCGCTATCGATGCAGTGAAAAACGGCGAAATAAAATTCGTCCCTGAAAATTGGCAAAACACGTATTTTAGTTGGATGGAAAATATTCAAGATTGGTGCATCAGTCGACAATTATGGTGGGGACATCGCATTCCTGCATGGTACGACGACCAAGGAAATCATTATGTAGGTAAAGACGAAGCTGCCGTCAGAAAAAAGTATAATCTTGGGGATAATATTTCGCTTAGACAAGATGATGATGTATTAGACACGTGGTTTTCATCTGCACTCTGGCCATTTGTCACTTTAGGTTGGCCAGAGCAAACACCTGAATTAGAAACGTTTTATCCTACAGATGTACTTGTCACCGGTTTTGATATTATCTTTTTCTGGGTGGCACGCATGATTATGTTTGGCCTCAAATTCACCGGAAAAATACCCTTTAAAAAAGTGTATATCACAGGCCTCATTCGCGACAGCGAAGGCCATAAAATGTCAAAATCAAAGGGGAATATCTTAGACCCTATTGATTTAATTGATGGCATTGATCTTGAATCACTGGTGCAAAAACGCACCCGCGGATTGATGCAACCACAGCTTGCCACTGAAATCGAAAAAACTACGCGCAAAGAATTTCCGGAAGGAATTCCTGCATTCGGTACCGATGCACTGCGTTTTACATTTTGCGCTCTCGCTTCAACAGGTCGCGATATTCGATTCGATATGAAACGGGTTGAAGGCTATAGAAATTTCACCAATAAAATTTGGAACGCAGCGCGTTACATCTGTCTTCAATTAGAGCAATCGGATATTGATTTACATTCTGGCGAGGTATTTCAAAATGATGCGAGCCAGTGGATTTTGAGCAGACTTTCTCAGACGATCCAGAAAATAGATCACGCATTTTCCGAATATCGTTTTGACTGGATTGCACAATCATTATATGAGTTTACTTGGAATGAATTCTGCGACTGGTATTTGGAGCTAACTAAACCGACATTATTTTCAAAAGAAGCAAATGAAGCAGAAAAACGTGGTTCTTTGCTCACACTCATTACCGTGCTCGAAAAAATTCTTCTGCTATGTCATCCATTAATGCCGTTTATCACAGAAGAAATTTGGCAAACCATTAAACAATATTTAAATAAAACCACTCCGAGCATTATGCTAGAATCTTACCCACAAGCTGAAGATCAGCATATCAATCCTAAGATTGAATCTGACATCGCGTGGTTGCAAAATATCATTATCGCCATTCGTAATATTCGAGGGGAAATGCAAATTTCACCAGGAAAATCCATCCCTCTACTCCTGCGTCATCCCGATAAAAATACGCAGCCACGTTTTGAACACTATAAACACTACGTACAATTTTTAGCTAAAGTAGATTCTATCACCTGGCTAAACAATGAATCCTCTGCACCTCATGCAGCAACCGCTGTAGTAGAAGAGCTTGAAATCTTAATACCCATGGCAGACCTTATCGATAAACAAGCAGAACTCACTAGACTTCAAAAAGAAGTGATGAAAATTGAAAAAGAGCTAACCAGTTTAAATGGTCGCTTAAATAATGCAAATTTTGTCGATAAAGCCCCGCCAGAAGTTGTACAAAAAGAAAAACTTCGCGCAACAGAGCTCACAGAGACATTAGCGACCTTGCAAAACAAAATGGAATTAATTTCTGAACTGTAATAGCCAGGAGGCATCGGTAGTTGAGTCGGGGCTGCTTGCAGATGCCCCAGCGTGCACTTTCGCTCGTTGCTCAGCTAACGCTTTTATCGTATCAGTCGAATTCTCTTTTGAAAAATGTGCGGTTATTTTTTGAAACTGAGCCTCATCTCTATTTTTTAAATTTAACAGAGCTTGGGAAGATAGTAATTTTTCGACTGCTAAAGGATCTCGTGTTAGTTTCTTCAACAACAATCTATTCTCTGTTTCTAAACTGAAAAACCAATCAAAAAATGGATTGAATTGGTTTGAGAGCCCTTCATCCGCATCAATTAATCGCGCTAATTGCTGCGCATTACAATGAGAAGTACTCAACTTGAAAAATTTATCTTCTGCGCCTATCACTCTAGCAAATAAATCATTCAATGACGCTGCTATTTTTATTGTATGATACAACTTATCATTAGGATCCATGAGCTTGTAATAAATTAAACTTAAGTGTCTAACAAAAGTATATAAGGTATAGAGCACAGCCTCTGTCCTAGAATAGGATCGAGAACCATCAGATACTTGACCACTTCTGTAGTCATCAGAAATCAAATCATGAAATGTCAAATCATAACCCGCAACATCGTCCCTTTCTAATTGATCCAGAAAATCTTGGACCTTTAAATTAACACAAATTCTTTCGGAAAATTTCCTCAATAAATCGATTCGATCATTATACAGAGTAGAAATCGCTTCACCACCACACAAATGATAAAACATGAAAATTCGTGTTTTGCTATCATTCAATGGCACGGAAAAATTCAAGAGAAAATCGCCTCCCGCAACGCGATAAATGCTACCTAAAATTTCAAACACCGTCTCGTGATCAGATGATTGCTCAACAAAATCGATTACAATAGAATCAAACCACGTTGTACAATTCTTAGCACGATCCTCTCGAACATGACCCACGAATAAAGAAGTGATCTCTGCATGCGTTGAAAATAATTGCTGCAATTGCCTCAAATGAGAGAGATCCTTCAACTTACTCGACCGTTTCAGCGCTGCAAAGAATGCTTCAGGTTGAAACTTAAAATAATCAACAACAACTTGACTGATCTCTTTATCAGCCGATAATAATGAATTTAACTGTGTTAGCGTGACATTACTCAGCAGCACTTTCAAAAATTCAGCGTTTTTCACAAGCTCTTTTAATTTGCCACAATATTGTTCTGATGGGAAATGATTTAATAACGTTTTAATCATTAAACCTGTGAATTTTGTAGAGTTACTATTACAATTTCGGGGAACATCTTGAATTCCTAAATCAAACGATTCAAGTTCCTGTGTCATGAGGCTCGCGAGCTTATTAGCATCCAGCGATAACCACAATTTAGCCATTAATGAATCACCTAATATAGGATGTTGAAAGAAAATCGATTTCACAGCGCGTGGATCATTAGTTTCACTAAACAAATGATATAAACTTTCACTATCAGCCAAATGCATATTTCGACTAAAGGTCGCACTTTGAAGGTAGACAGTAACCTGTTGACGTTTTGTAGGATCTGATCGAACTTGGCTAATGAACAGAGATAACATCCTTAAATGCAATGATGAGTCTTGGCACATCCCAAGATTATTGAGAATATTCAGCCCTAATTGTTGAATGAGAGTATCATGCTGAGCACTGATAACATGAGTAGTTGTATTAGGTTCTTTTAAATAAACATAGAATCGCTCATTGAATTCTACGTTATTTAATTGCTCGCATCTTTCCAGCAATTGTTCATCATTTAAAACACAATCAAAGCCCTTGCTATTCGCTTTTAATAATAGCGGCAATTCAACATCCGAGCTAGAGTGCAATAATTTCCGCAGTAACTTCAATTCATGATCTTTATTTAATTGTTCCGTAAAATTTTGAGAAGATAAAAACGCTTTTTTGAGACACCCAACTTTACGATCTTCATCATCTGTATGTCCGCTCTCTAGCCACATGTGCAAATGCGTATAATCAGCGAAATTTATAATTTCTTCTTCACACCAACCCAATAATTGCCTGGCAATTTCTGAGTCTTTCTCTAACACACATACTCTGACGATTAAGTTCGCCCACTCTTGTCGATTCAACGTTTTTCGATTGCAGCGCAGTGCACGCATTAAAATAGCCGGGTCTTTGAGCAGTCTCGCTCTAAGAGGTGAGTCTATAGCATGAGCCTGATGTTCTTTCTCTAAAATCTTTAAGACATCAAAACCACTCACCGTGTAATCCAATAAGCTTTGAATTTTATCTTTATCTAAAGCAAACACAATTGTATGGGTTAATTGATAAAGCATCCAAGCAGCAAAATTGGGTACATTATTAATGAGATAATCCCAGTCTCTGTCTAAGAGCCGACTATTATTGGGATCCAGTAATTTTACAAATGCCAAGCCCCAATTTAGCACTGTTTCTTCAGGACATCGTGAGGATCGAATAAAAAGCAAAACATAGGGCAGACTCGCTTTCTCAGCTAATTCAGCCTGATGTTCTGGATTTTCCCAAACCTGTTGACGCAGAATTGGATCAGAAGAAGCGTTTAACAGCTCTTGCTCGTATTGATTGAGCACCTCTGAAGATACTTCACTAACCGCCAACTTTGCCCTAATCTCATCTTTTTCTTGAATTGTACGAACAGAAATATTGAAAAATTCTGAGAAGAAGTCGTATTTTTTCTTCTCATCACTTAGGACTTTTATTTCTAGAGCTTTTTGCGTTAATTCTTTGTGGCGACCACGTTTTCTTTTATTAATTAAAAGAGTTTTATGTTCAGCTTCTAAAGCAACAATTCGAGCCTCAATCTCAGCAATTTTTAATTTTATGTCCGACCGTATACCTACAGAACGAGATAGCCACTCAACGAGCTGCATAGGTTTGGCATGTTGCAATAATCGAGCAATATTCTTTTCTTTGTGAAAAGTTTCACTACTCAGCAAAAATGATATTGCAGCCAAATGATCGTGAGACTGCAAAAATACATTGATTAGCTCAACACAAACAATAGGATGATTCAAAATCTCGTCCTGAGGAACATTATACAATCTAGATACAGCAAGAAGATGTTTCTCATTGAATTCTGTTGTACCACCATACCCCTGACGAGTCGCTCTCACTCTTTGCAAAACCCATTGAAACATTTTTGAACGAAGACTCTCTATCGAAAAGCTTAAAAATCCTTTTCGACTGAACGCTTCTTGAAGTGAACTATTCTCTAAAAAATTCTTGAATATGATAGGATCAGAAAACAGCTCGATATAGTATTCTTCTGGCATATTTTTTAATACTGTATTTTCTGGGGAAAGCCTCAATACACGAAGCATCGCTTTTTTCTTGATAAGCTGTATACGAACATCAGATTCTTTAGCTGTTTTGCTATTATTCCAGAGCCCTTTTATAGTGTTGCGCAATGCAATATGCCCATTACGAGTCTTTTTCCGATCAGAAGTTTGAATCAGCGCCAGGAATTGTTGGAAATAAAAATTTTCGAGTGCAGCATCGTCAGCAACATATTTATCTTCAGAACTCCCATTTAAAATAACTTCTACCAAGCCACCCATTTTTGATTTTTTTCTCTTATCAAGAATGCTGGCGCCGTAATCACGAAGCAGATTCACCCTGGCGTTGGCAGCTTCTTGAGATTTTGGCTCTACTTCTAAAAGTTTCCGTAACTTTTTATCTTCAAGCACGGCTTTACTCGTAGCATGCCTGATTTCACTAGCAGGATTTTCAGTGAGCTTTTGAAGATTTTCAAACCGTAATTGCTTTCTTAACTCGGAGCCTTTTTTTACAGGCCCATTCCAATATTCTGGATAATGCTCCAGGACTTGTCTAACATGAATCCCTTTCAATCGATCAACGGGAATTTCCAAGGTTTTCTCCGGCCAAAAAAATTGTCGAATTGAAAACCCAAGCCACTCCCAAAATGTTTGATGGAAAATCTTATCGGCAATAATCTGATCTTTAAGCGCAAAAAAAGTGATAGCGCCTGCATCTAAAGAATAATAAATTCGTGGATATTCGAGCGCCTTTGAAATTTTATCCACATTTTGCATCGAGTACAACGCGGACATCATTAATTCTCGAGTATCTGCATGGTTCAAATGCTCAGAAACATCTTCCCATTGTTCTTTTTCAATCAGTAAAAGAAATTCAATTAATTGATCCATCATTCTGAAAGCATCACTTAAGCCTTCTTTACCCGCCTCATAAGATAACTTGAGTTTTTTTAATTTTTTTACTGGATCAGAACATTGACATAATTTTTTGAGCAAATTGTACTGCTGAAAATTTCGATCAAAAAGATTTCTAAAAAATAATCCATCTTTTTCTGCGCGACCAAAAAGTGTTTCGTCGAAATTCTCTCGACGCTCCAGAAATGGACGATGCATACTTTTTCCTCATTTTCTATCGTTTGACGCTTTTGCGAATTCTTTTACTACACGCTGCTCAGTAACGCTGACATTTAGGTATCAGATCTATGATTATTCTCTAGTAATTTGCAGATTATATCAACCTTGTATCTGAAAACGCAGGTAACTTCTTCCAGCATCTGCCACACCCAATGCCCTCTATATTCAGGACTGGATTTTAAAACAAGGAAATGCTTTCTTTAACAGTATTCCACCAAGTCGCTTTAAGTTTTGGGTTGGCGCTCACTTTTTCAGGACCATCAAGAACGATTGCATCATTCAGCACATCAAAAGAAAAGGTAGCACTGACTTTAATGGCTTGAGCCAAATCATCCCCTAAAATAAGGACAGGCGAAATATTAGAAGATTTTAACGAATCAAGAGGGTGGCTCTCGCTACTGCAATGGCCTGCATTTTCAATTGCGCGCCAAAATCCACTGAGTAATTCAACAATTTTTTTATCGCAAAAGCGCGGGTAAATCACACTCAACAACAGATTGTCGGCACGATAAAACTGCATCATATTTGCTAATAACTCAGGTTTTGCACCCGGAAGTGGACGTTTGGCACGCCAAGTTTGTATTCCAATCGCCGATAAAACGGTCATTTCATCATTGCCGGAATGATATAAGCTAAGGCAATGCCAACCCCACCTAATATGAGCGGTTTCTTTAACGACGGCTTTCCCCCACCTAATTTTCGCATCACATTTACCAATAGCCAGAAAAACGCTATCAGAGTGAACAAACGCCCGAATGCGGCCATTGAACCAATCATTACTTCCTTCTGGGTAATCTGGCCATGTTGTACAGCTAAGGGGATAGAATTTGCTGGGGCGTTGAAGGTATGTGGGGCTGGGGTTGGAGCAGGAACGGGCGCTGGCACTGGGGCAACCTGAGGTTGCGGGCTCGTAACTACTGCTCCCCCGCTATTGACCACAGCCTGAGCGGCAAGCACTCCGCGGCAATAAAGACTCAATACGATAATCCCCAAAGAACCCCAAAGGCACTTAAACCGATGCACCATGGCAAATACTCCCTATTAGTAAAAAGAGCAATCTTAACTCATGAATACCATGGTTCTCAAGCGACAAATCCCAATGCCACCCGTAAAAATGCTTACATAAAATACTTTGACTTTCCTACAAAATTTATGATAATATACGAACTTCGTAACTTTTTTATGATAGGAGCCAAGTATGGAACAGTTAAGTAGGTCACAAGAATTTAAATCTAATCCGAAAGCAGTGCAACTTCCCTCTATTGATCTAGTCACCCAAAATGATCAAAACTACCTTGGTCTCGATACCCGAAACATAGACCCCACCTTCTCTGGTTGGCTGGGAAGTTTTTTTTCCAAAAAAGCGAAAAACGACTTAGTCCGATACACCTTCTGGAATCTTTTTTCAAAGCCTGCGACTTGGCTTGCCAGCGACACTTCTAAACGCACTGAAATTAAACGTCGAGCTTATGAAGAATTTAGTCAGTACGATGGTGACATAGAGGTTAGCATACCGCGCATGAATTACAGGACGACAGTACGCGATATTTTGACCTCATTATCTACTAATACAATCGAGCAATTAAGAGCCGACCACATCTCTTCTCCAAATGAAGCTGTAGAAAAACTAATTCGAAAATACACTGCTGAACTTCAACAAGAAGACCATCGCGTTGTAAACGAATTCGCAAGAACTTTGAGTGATGCTGCTCCGAACGGAATGGTTGGAACGTTTATTCAAGGACGTCGTAACCCACATTTATCTCAAATTCTTTCTAACTTCACTCTACTCTATATTAACTCACCTGAAAAAAATCCATTGCTGCATGCTAGCAAGCTAGAAGAAAACCCTACTGATTTTCTACGTCGTCACACTGCCCATGATACACCTTGGCCAATTTTAGATCGCAGAGCTGTTGATGGCTATATGGCTAGAATTCAGTCTGAAATCACGAAATTAATCAACATGCCTCCAGAAGCACTTGGTATGCCATTTTCTGAAAAACACAAAACTGTTGATAAAGTGTTAAAACGAGCTTTTAACCGCTTGGCCGCAGAAATCGATTACGGGTTTCGTTTTGAAAATCGACTTAACGGATTTGGCTATGAGGTTTGCCCTGCTCCTGATTCATTAGACAATATGGAATCAGGGAAACTTTATTACAATGCTGAGAACTATAGTATTCTAGATTCTGCAAATAATCCCGTTACTGTTCCCCATCATCTCGATTCAGTAGAAATAGATCATGCTGATTTTCCTAAGTTCAAAGCTGATCTTCTAAGCTTAGCGGCAAAAAATGGCCACGTTTTTGCTGAAAAAAGTAATGATTATGCACACGAAAAAACTCAGCGCAATACCGATGCAGACCACAAAAAACTGGAAAGCAAACTCAGCATGCGCAGTACTAAAAAAGTTCTTTTTTGGACTGCCGCAATCTTCGCAATCATCATTGCTGCAGGACAAGTTGCGATTGCTGTATTTGCCACTACAGGTTCATTAGCAGTTGCTATTGGTATTGCATGTGCCGTCACCAATACTATCTTATTCTGGCGTGATATTGCTGGAGTCATGATTTCTCTTGTACGAGGCGACCTCGCATACGGACTGTCTTGGAGACTCAAAGTCTTTTTGGGAGTTTTCTTTTCATTCTCTTTGGCTATAGGAATCGTCAACGGTGGGTTTGCTTTCAGCGCATTAATCCCTCTTACAGGTTTTACATTAGCCACAGCACCAGCGATTGCATTAATCGGCACAGGTTTTATTGCGCTCATAACAATCGTAGGCATGACCTCGATGTTCTTCATGCCGGGCGTAGGTTTTGCCAAAGCACTACGCGGTAAAACAGTTGGCCAACTCTTTTCAGAAGGCTGGAAATCTGTCTATGGTTTCATTTTTGATTTTCCTGAGTACAATCATGACATCGTAAAGTTGCAGGATGATGTAATCAAACTCATGGCATCAAACGACCGTGAAGTACATGATTATGAAGTTCATAAAGAAATCTCACAAAAGAGATGGCAAATCACTTTATTGAAGTTCCAACATAACCTTCGCCATATATTGAAGGTAGCTTTTGCATTCGTACTTGTACCCGCAGCTATAGTTGGGACTGGGATTGCAGCTTACGCATTCTCCAAATCTGCTGTGGAAGGTACACGCAACCTAATCCAATTAACTTTAAAATGGAGCGCTGCAACAAGTCTCGCCGTTGCGAGCTTTTTATCTTGGGTACCCACTTTAGTAGGTAATCTAGTGTTAACGGCGAAAAATTTAACCGGAGTTTCGTTACTGCTGGGAACAAAAGTTGCTCAAATACCCGCTGCGATATTTTATGGAATTGGTATGGCAGGTGTTATTTTGACTTCAGGTCGCGGCACCAGAACCATTAGCGAATCCGTCAAATACTATCGAGATAATTTCACTAAAGAGATTGTATTACCTGGCTCACGAATTATTCTAGGCTTAGGCGTATTAGTTCTCATAGTCCTGAATGGCTATGGCAACGGCAGCACTCTCGGTCAACAAGGTGCGTTCTCATTAGAATGGTTACCTACTCGAATGTTAGCTTGGCTTGAGAAAATGGCGCCTGCCACAATGGAAACACTGAACAATAGTTTTGGAATTGTTACGGCGGTTGTTGGTACCAGCTCATCAATTGCGCTGAATGCTAACGCTTGTCGCGATTTCTCACTGGAATACAGCCTTTTATCAGCGCCTGTTTTGACACTCGACAGCAAGGAAAGAGAGACTCATCAACAAATGGTTGCTAGAGTAGAAAGAAAAACTAACGGAATAACTTTCTTTGATCAAAGATGTTCTGCTTATGATCAGCATGTCGAAACTTTAGAGCCAGGCTACAATCCATTAATGGCTAACGACTAATACCGACCAAGACAGACAGCTGCGCTCATTACAGCGCAGCTTCTGGTTCTCGCCAATAACCGCTCGTTGCCTTTCCCAATCACTCTTGCTACTCTACAGACTTTAAGAATTGCTGGAGAGCCATATGGAATGCTTATTTTGCCGCATAGCGAGCCACGAAATTCCTAGCCAAATAGTCTATGAAGATGAGCACGTCGTTGCATTTAATGACATCAATCCCGTAGCACCCCATCATGTACTCATTATCCCTCGAGAGCACCTCTCTACACTGAACGATCTCACAGAAGAACACAAAGCATTATCAGGACATATATTATTGACCGCACAAAAACTAGCTAAAGAACTTGATATTGCCGAAACAGGTTATCGTGTTGTTTTTAATTGCAACCGCGGTGCTGGACAGGCGGTATTTCATATTCATCTCCATCTGATCGGTGGACGTCCGCTCACCTGGCCTCCAGGTTAAATTAATTCTGACGAACCAAAAACACGAGATACCATTATGGAACAAGCTTATAAACAATTACTCGAGAGTCTCGACCCTTCAGTAAAAACCGATAGCCTTAAAGATACTCCTAAACGAGCAGCAGAAGCATTTCGTTATTTAACACGCGGTTATAATCTTAATATTTCCGACGTAGTGAACGGAGCGATATTTGATTCTGATATGGATGAAATGGTTATAGTGAAAGATGTTGAAATTTATTCCCTATGTGAACATCATCTTCTTCCATTTTTTGGAAAATGCCACATCGCTTATATTCCGAACGGCAAAGTATTAGGTTTATCAAAATTCGCACGAATCGCAGATCTTTTTGCACGTCGACTTCAATTACAAGAAAGACTCACGCAACAAATCGCACAATCTATTTTAGAAGTCACTCAAGCAAAAGGCGTTGCTGTAATAATTGAAGCTCAACATTTGTGTATGATGATGCGCGGTGTTGAAAAACAAAATTCAGTGATGAAAACATCGGTAATGCTTGGAAGATTCCGCAGCGACGAACGAACCAGAAACGAATTACTCAGCTTATTACGATAAAAAAAGGGGGCAAATTTTCATTTGCCCCCCTTCAATAGATTGTTAAACAACAATCAGATTAAGACATTTCGCCTTCTTCAAACACAGCTTTCATACTCAAACGAATGCGACCTTGACGATCCATTTCAAGTACTTTCACTTTTACAATTTGTCCTTCTTGCAAGAAATCACCCACATTTTCGACTCGCTCTTGAGTAATTTGTGAAATATGAACCATTCCTGTTTGTGCAGGCGTTAATTCCACGAGAGCGCCGAACTCAAGTAATTTCACTACTTTACCATCGTAAACTTTTCCAATTTCAACATCAGTGACAATATCAAGAATGCGTTTTTTCGCCGCTTCACCTGCAGCGCCATCAACTGCTGCGACATTAATTGTACCATCATCTGAAATATCAATTGTCGCACCGGTGCTTTCAGTAATATCACGAATGGTTGCGCCACCTTTACCAATAACTTCGCGAATTTTATCCGGATTAATTTTGAAGGTTAAAATGCGAGGAGCAAACATAGAAATTTCTTTACGTGCTTCTGGCAACGCTTGATTCATAATGCCTAGAATATGCATCCGACCTTCACGCGCTTGATCCAATGCAACTTGCATAATCTCTCGCGTAATGCCTTCGATCTTGATATCCATTTGTAAAGCAGTAACACCTTCTTGCGTACCAGCCACTTTAAAATCCATATCGCCTAAATGATCTTCGTCACCAAGAATATCGGTCAACACAATAAATTTGTCGCCTTCTTTAACAAGACCCATCGCAATTCCTGCTACAGGTGCTTTAATCGGCACACCGGCATCCATTAATGCAAGACTTGTACCGCACACTGTTGCCATTGAACTTGATCCGTTCGATTCTGTGATTTCAGAAACTATTCGCAATACATACGGAAATTCTTCTGCTGTTGGCAACACAGCCATAATAGCGCGTTTTGCCAAACGACCGTGTCCAATTTCGCGTCGCTTTGGTGATCCCATCATACCCACTTCACCCACACTGTACGGAGGGAAGTTATAATGCAGCATAAACGGATCACGACTTTCACCAGACAATCCATCAATAATTTGCGAATCTCGAGCTGTTCCGAGAGTCGCAGCGACAATCGCTTGAGTTTCTCCACGCGTAAATAAAACAGAACCATGAACACGCGGTAATTTGCCCACTTGAACATTAATAGGACGAACAGTTTTGGTATCACGCCCATCAATTCGTTGACCAAAATGCAGTAATTGATCGCGTACCACTTTCTTTTCTAGAACAGATAAATGATCACGAACATTTTCTTCAGTCGGCGCAGTAGGATCTGCTGTGCAAAGATCTGTAACAACGCGATTAAATAGTGCATGAACCGCATCATGACGCGCCCCTTTATCATGCATTTTATACACTTCAGCCATTTCTGCAGCTGCCAGTGCATTAATTTTTTGAGTGAGCTCAGATTCAGCAGGTGCAGGGGTAAATTCCCAACGGGCCTTACCTGCTTCTTCTTTTAATTCATTAATTGCCTTAATAACAACTTGACTCTTTTCATGACCAAACATTACCGCTTCTAACATTACTGATTCTGGAAGTTGTTGCGCTTCTGATTCAACCATTAACACAGCGTCTTTCGTACCAGCGACAACCAAATTTAATTGCGATGTTGTTAATTCAGTATTATCCGGATTTAACAAAAACTCACCATCACGATAACCCACACGCGCAGCTGCAACAGGTCCGTTAAATGGAATTCCTGAAATAGCTAACGCAGCTGAACAACCAATTAATGCGGGAATATCGGAAGGAACATTTTCATCCAAAGAGATAACCGTAGCCACAACCTGAATTTCATTGGTAAATCCAGCTGGGAACAGCGGACGTAGTGGCCGATCAATCAATCGGGAAACCAATGTCTCATGTTCGCTCGGGCGCCCTTCGCGCTTTAAAAATCCGCCAGGAATTTTTCCTGCTGCGTAGGCTTTTTCTTGATAAATTACTGTGAGCGGGAAAAAATCGACACCTGGTTTTGGGAATGTCATACCCACAACCGTACATAAAACGACGGTTTGCCCCATAGTCACTACCACTGCACCAGTGGCTTGACGAGCAATCTCGCCTGTTTCTAAAGTGACGGTGTGTGCTCCGTATTGAAACGTTTTTTTAACTACATTAAACACTGTTTGTTTCCTTTAAAATAAGTTGATTGATCATGTGCTCAGATCCTTCTGAACAACAAAAACCTTTAAAAATAAATCGAGAATTACCCACGTAACTCAAGTCGCTTGATCAGATCACGGTAACGCGTAATATCGATGTTTTTCAGATATTGAAGCAATTTACGTCTTAAGTTCACGAGTCTTAATAATCCGCGTCGAGAATGGTGATCGTGAGGATGAGCTTTGAAATGATCGGTGAGATAATTAATTCGAGTCGATAAAACCGCTACCTGAACCTCTGTAGAGCCTGTATCTCCTTCAGAGCGTTGGTACGCTTTAATGACTGCCTGGATATCTTGCGCTGTCAATGACATGTTAGTTCCCCTTTAGGTTAGTTGATTACTCATGCCCCGTCCGCTGTCATTACAGATCCTGGGCAACAGGTAACTATACCCCGAAATGGCCGTAAATACAAGGATTTCAAGCCAATCTAAGCGATCCGCTCACGCCACAAACCCACTCTCTACATGCCCGCTAAAGCCGCCTTGGCCTTGCATCCCAGCAAAATCCTGAATTTCTACTATAATTGCAGTAAGTAAAGCGTTTTCATATTTTAGCTAGGCTGAAGGTCTAAAACAGGTAAGGTGTGATCAGGTACGGTAATTATTGTTAACTTTATAGCGTTGCGGGGAAGCTGTGTATGAACGAGAAAACGAAATCAGAGTTAAAGGCATTTATTTCGCCAACAAAATTTTTGCTATTGAAAGGCACTCCACCCACTGTGGATGAGAGAGTAGATTACCTCCGAAATAATACTACAATTCCTTTAGACGACCCTATCAGAAAGGAAATAATGGAAGAGGGTCTTAAAGAGCATGAAAAAGGAGAATTAATTCGCAAAATTGATTTATTGAGCAAGGAAAGAATAGTTCAAGATTTTCTTAGATCATCACCTACCGTTGATGAAAGAATAAATTTTGTTATTGCAAATTCCTTGATTGGCGAGAAACTAGGTGAACAAACTTTTCATTTAATGCGCGAAGGATTAAATGAGTCAGACCAAAATGAGTTTATTAGCAAACTCGTAATGCGAGAATGGGAGCGTGTAAAAAACTCAAAAGGCGAATATTTTATACGTGGAAGTAGTATTTATAGCACTGCAGTAAAATTTGCAGTAAACCAAGAATACAAGAATGATCCTATCTCAGCTGCCAAATATAGTCAGAACACCTCCGAATGTGTACGAGATTTCAGAGTTCCAAGTGCCTTAGTAGGAGTTGCTAAAGAAATCGCAAACAGTGGTGATCTCGCAAATTTAATTTTCCCCATGATTAGCGGCGTGATTACCGATAATTACAACAGACAATGGGAAGAGGCTAAAAAAAGTACAGATCCTACTATAACTGAAACAGCTGAAAAGATGTACAAGTCTGTTGCAAATGCATCCCAGAAATTGAAAAAATTAAATAATGCAAGTAAAAAACCCCCTAGTGACAGTGATGCCGATGATCTAAAAGAGTATCGTAAAGCAGTCGAGGCGCTCACTTCTAAGGTAATAGAAGCCAAAATAAATGAACCTTCCAACACACAACCCAAAACAGCTCCTCCGACCACCCCACGTTCTGCACCCACGACTCCGCGCTCTGATGATGATGCTCAATCACCTAGAAAAGACAGAACAAAACGTGGAGCGATGAAACTGTCTGCTGAAAAGTTAGAAACAGCTGGAATAAAAACTTCTCCACGAACGGAAACATCACACGAAACATTAGCAGAACCTCCTGTTGAACCAGCGGCAAGAGCTGCAACAACTCGTCCTCGAAGCCCCAAAGAACGGCCCCCTCTACCCGATTTTAGCCCAGCACCAGCAAGCTCCCCAGACAGCCCAAGAGAAAAAGTTACTACTGGTACGCAACGTACTACAAGCGATTCAGAAAAAACTCCACCGCCTAGCCCTAGAGACATAAAGATTGCTACCCACAGACCTCCTCCACCCGATTACAGTGCCCCAAGCCCGTCTGCTAGCCCTAGAGGCCAACCTATGATTGGCATGCAACGTAAACAATCTACAGAAAATCTGGCAGCTAAAAGTGGCACTACTAGTGATCCAGAAAACACTGCCACTTCTAGACCAAGAAGGGGTGCCATAATTGACAGGCAATCTGATAATTCAAAAGAAGCATCGCCGTCAAGTCCCAGAAAAGAACCAGCCTCAGACAATATCCAACTTGCATCATCCTCAGACATAGTACGATTGAGAAAACAAGTTGCGGAAGTAAAAGCCAAAGCAAAAGCACTGGAAACAAGAGTCGCTGAAACTCGTCAAGACTATAAGAACGTTAAAGATCAGCGCCTTGAAGTCAATAAACTTGATACTGAGATTGGGGGATTAGAAGCTAAGAAAGAAGCTGCCAAAATTCTTCGAGAAGAACATCAGGCAAAAATAGCTCAACATCGAGAGAAGACCTCCACACAACAATTAACTGGCTCTCATCCCCAAGAAAAAGACAGTTTACCTCCTCAAGTAAAAGATATGATGACCAAATCAAAAGTACAACAAGAAAAAGCTGAAAAAATTGCAGATGCTGCCGATGCCGCAAAAACAAACCCCAGACATTCTACACCTTCTCGTGGAAGCGAACGAAGATGATAATTTTAAAAATAGTTTAATTAATACGGCCAAGCGAATTAATAATAATGCGCTTCGTACCCAAATAATTATTCTCAATCCAAAAACTGCCCCACTGGCCCTCTGGAATACCCATCCGAGTAAAAACAATTAACTCATTATGTCCTAGATTAGAACGCCAATTTACAGTAATACCAGTAGATAAAGCAGGAAAAATAGAAATCAATTTTTTAGATTCTTTATCAACAATAAGTTGACCATCTGACCATTTTCCATCACAAAACATCCCATTACCACTACCACAAAGAATAATTTCACTCTGATTATGAAGTGCACATTCTTTAGCTTGAGTAATGGCTCGCACCAATTGTTGGCTAGCAGAGCGTATACGGTAATTGGCAATAATTTTCTGATAGGAGGGAATACCTATGGCAATAACAATGGCAGACAATGTTATCACCACCAAAAGTTCAGATAAAGAAAATCCCTGTATTTTCCTCACAATTCTTCCACAGAAAACAATTAATTTTGAGTACTCAACAATCTTTTTGGTATTAATAGCCCATCAGAATGTATTTCACAAAGCCCAATAAATAGATTTTCTGGATCATACACTCGAACTAACTCAAGTTCACTACCGTACTTTGTAGATTCAACAATCTTTACTCTTTGCCCTTTTTTCAATGAGTCAACATCTTGTTGATTTAATTGAATAGCAGGTAAATATTGAACAAGACTATCAACGGGCAAAAGAGTTTCAAATAATTCTTTCTCTAGCTTTTTTTCTGACAAATCTAAAAGCCTTTCTAAAGACACCATTTTTTCTATTTTAAAATCTGCCACTGCAGTGCGTCTCAAAGCAGTAACGTGAGCTCCACACCCAAGTGCTAACCCAATATCTTCGACTAATGATCTTATATAAGTTCCTTTACTACAACGCACCACTAAACTGATTTCATCACCCGAAAAATTAACTAGGTCAAGTTGATGAATGTTAATTTTCCGTGGCTCGCGCGGCACTGAAATTCCTTCTCGCGCTAATTTATATAATGGCTTACCTTGCTGTTTAATCGCTGAAAACATAGAAGGAATTTGATTCTGCTCTCCACGAAATTTTTCTAGCACGGCATTCACTTTTTCTAGTGAAACATCCGTAATTTCTCTGCGCTCAATCACTTGCCCTTCAGCATCTCCCGAATCGGTGATCACACCTAATTTAGCAGTGGTTTCGTAGGTTTTATCCGCATCAAGAAGAAACTGCGTAAATTTAGTGGTCTCACCAAAACAAATGGGCAGCATACCTGTCGCTAAAGGATCAAGAGTTCCGGTATGCCCAGCTTTGCGTGCATTGAAAATTCTTTTCGCTTTTTGCAGCGCTGCATTGGAAGAAAGGCCTAGAGGTTTATCTAATAAAAGCAATCCATTAATATTATTCTTTTTCATCTTCGTTTCGAATTCGTGCTGTTGCTTCGTTTATTAACGTACCCATTTTTCGGCTATACTCAATGGATTCATCATACACAAATCGTAATTTTGGCGTCGTGCGCATATTCACTTCTTTAGCTAAAAAACGACGGAAATCTCTGGCTGATTCATTCAACGCTTTAATTAAGGATTTAATATCTCTTTCATCGGGAACTACGATGTAAATAGTCGCTATAGAATAATCGGGCGCAACTTTCACTGCTGTTAAGGTGACTAAACGAAAACGTGCATCAAGAGACTCACGGTGAATAATTTGAGCTAATTCTCGCTGTATAAGATCGGCTACTCGCCGTGTTCTATCATTAGACTGATTCATAAATAACAATCACAATAATTATAAAGTACGCGCAACAGAAAATGTTTCGAAGGCTTCAATTTGATCACCTGCTTTAACATCATTGTAATCTTTCACAGCCACGCCACATTCCATACCTTTTTTCACTTCATTGACATCATCTTTAAAGCGACGCAAAGATTCTAAATGGCCTGTGTAAATAACAACGTTCTCGCGCAAAACCCGGATCGGTAAATTACGTTTAAGCATGCCATCAAGCACCATACATCCAGCGACAGCACCAAATTTCGTCGATCTAAACACATCTCGAACTTGCGCCAATCCCACAATTTTTTCTTGTTGTTCAGGTGATAGCAAACCAGACAATGCCGCTTTAATATCATCAATCAAATCGTAAATCACACTGTAATAGCGTAAATCAACACCTTCGTTTTCTACGATTTGACGAGCTATCGCATCAGCGCGCACATTAAATCCTATAACGACGGCATTTGAAGCAATGGCAAGATTCGCATCAGAACCCGTAATTCCACCAACACCACTTGAAACAACTGTCACTTTAACTTCACTGGTCGATAACTTATGCAGCGATTCTGTAATCGCTTCCAACGAACCTTGTACATCACATTTCAATACAATCTTTAATTCAACGACTTCGTTTTCAACCATGCGTTCAAAAATATTTTCGAGTTTTGCAGCTTGCTGACGCGCTAATTTCACTGCACGAAATTTACCTTGTCTAAACATGGCCACTTCACGCGCTTTTTTCTCATTGGGTACAACAACAGCTTCATCGCCTGCACTCGGCGTGCCAGACAAACCTAATACTTCAACCGGCATGGATGGACCCGCAGTTAACGTTTCTTTGCCGTTATCACCAATCATCATTCGGATGCGCCCATATTCTGAGCCTGCTAATAAAATTTCACCTTTGCGAAGCATTCCTTGCTGAACTAAAACCGTTACTACTGGGCCTCTGCCTTTATCTAATCTTGATTCAATCACAACACCAGATGCAGCACCTTCAGGAACTGCTTTTAGCTCTAAAAGATCGGCTTGCAACAAAATCATATCGAGCAAGTCATCAATATTTTCACCGGTTTTTGCTGAGATCGCTTGAAATACGACATCACCACCCCAGTCTTCTGCGATAACACCATATTGAGTTAATTCTTTTTTCACACGATCAACATCAACACCCGGTTTATCAATTTTATTAACAGCAACAATCATCGGAACATTAGCCGCTTTGGCGTGTTGAATGGCCTCCACGGTTTGAGGTTTAACACCATCATCTGCTGCAACTACTAAGATCACTATATCCGTACATTTTGCTCCACGTGCACGCATCGCAGTAAACGCTTCGTGACCTGGTGTATCTAAAAAGGTAATTACGCCTCTATTTGTTTCAACGTGATAAGCACCAATATGTTGGGTAATTCCACCCGCTTCAGTACTCGTCACTTTTGTTCGGCGAATATAGTCGAGCAAACTGGTTTTACCATGATCTACATGGCCCATGATTGTAACCACAGGTGCTCGTTTAACTGGCGTTGCAGTAAGAGCATTTTTATCGACCAATGAATCTTCCAATGCATTTTCTTTGATTAATTTTGGAACATGGCCCATTTCTTCAACAACAATTGCAGCTGTTTCTTGATCGATGAGCTGGTTAATGGTAACCATTGCACCCATTTTCATCATTGCCTTAATAACATCGGAACCTTTAACAGACATTTTTTGTGCTAAATTTGCAACAGTGATGGTTTCAGTAATAGGAACCTCACGCACAACTGGCGCAGTGGGTTTTTCAAAAACATGTTCTAAACTCATCGCAACTTTTTTAGCGCCTGGTCTAAATTTCTTTCTATGTCCAACATTAAAATCTGATCGCTCAATAACTTTAGCTTGTTTAGCACGTTTTTTGTCCGCTTTTTTCTTGGCTTTCTTACTAACAGCTTCGCCTTCATCATCCACTTGCTCAAAACTAAATGTCTTTTCAAAATCAACTTCCGCTTCGCTAATTGATTTGGGCTCAGCTTCCTGTGCCCCAACAGGCTCCTCTGCGACAACAACATCTTCTTCGGAAACAGTTTCTGCTTTCTCTTTCGCTTCCACTTTTGCCTTAGCTTTTGCTTCAGCCCTCGCTGCTGCTTCTTCTTCCTTCCGTCTTTTTTCTTCTTGCAATTGCAGCTCTTCTTCTTGTTTTTGCTTTTCTAATTCAGTGGGTGTCAGATAAGTTCGCTTTTTTCGCGTACGCACTTCGACTTTTACAGTATTTCGAGACACTTTTGGTTCAATTACAGATTTACCTTTTAAGGTAATTTTTTTCGATCCAGCTTTTAAATGATCAAGCAAAATTTTCTTTTGCTGATCATTAATTAACGAATTTTGATCAACCGCAGAAATACCCGCTGCAGATAATTGACTAAGCAATTTATCAATGGTTGTACCGACCGTAGTCGCTAATTCCTTAACGGTAACTTCTGCCATTTGTCTTTATCACTCTCAAAATATTTTCAAACTACTCAAATCCAACTACTCAAACCAAGGTTCACGTGCCTTCATGATTAGTTGGGCAGCAAGCTGCTCATCCATGCCTTCAATATCGATCACATCATCAATCGATCGTTCGGCCAAATCTTCACGCGTAATAATGCCGTGTTTTGCAAGACGAAAAGCCATTTCGCGTTCCATACCTTCCATCTCGAGTAAATCTTGATCAGGTTTGGCACCACTTCCCTCTAGAGCTAATTCTTTAGTCAACAAGACATCGCGTGCACGCTCTTGCAATTCATTAACAATTTCTTCGTCGAATTCTTCAATTTCTTCCATTTCTTCTGAAGCCACATAGGCCACTTCTTCGATCGTTGTAAATCCTTCAGCAATTAAAAGATTCGCTAGATCTTCATCAACACCTAATTGTTCCATAAACAAATTCTTAGTGGTTTCTGATTCATCTGTGCTCTTATTTTCTGCTTCAGTTACTGACATTACGTTCAACGTCCAACCTGATAATTCACTAGCCAATCGAACATTTTGACCATTTCGACCAATGGCTTGTGATAGCTGATCTTCGCTCACAGCAAGATCCATTGAATGAGATTCTTCATCAACAACAATAGAAGCAATTTCTGCAGGTGCCATTGCATTAATGACTAATTGAGCAGGATTATCATCCCACAAAATCACGTCGATTCGCTCACCGTTGAGCTCGCTTGAAACAGCTTGCACACGAGAACCTCGCATACCGATACACGCACCTTGTGGATCGATTCGTCCATCATTTGTTTTAACAGCGATTTTTGCACGAGATCCTGGATCACGCGCAGCGGCTTTTATTTCGATCACTTGCTCAGCAATTTCCGGCACTTCTATTTTAAATAATTCAACCAACATTTCTGGACGTGTGCGACTCAATAATAATAATGGACCACGTCTTTCGCGATTAACCTCGTAAAGATAAGCACGTAAACGATCATTCGCTCGAACAGCTTCTCGTGGAATCATTTCTTCTTTCAAAATAATTCCTTCAGCATTTTCTCCCAAATCTAATAAGATGTGATCACGAGATACTTTTTTAACAACGCCGGTAATAATTTCACCAATACGTTCTTCAAATTGACCTGCAACTTTGGAACGTTCGGCTTCACGAACTTTTTGAGTAATAACTTGTTTTGCTTGCTGTGCAGCAATACGACCAAATTCAGGAGATTCTACTTGTTCTTCAACAACATCACCCACTTCTAATTCGGGATCAATTTCTCGAGCTTTGGAGAGTATAATTTGTTTACCAGGCTCTTCGATTTCAGCTTCATCAGGAACAACTAGCCAACAACGGAAAGTTTCATACTCGCCAGATTTCTGATCAATAGCCACACGAATATCAACATCTTCGGCGTAACGCTTAGCCGCAACTGTTGCCAATGCCTGTTCAATAGCTTCAAATATAACCGCTTTGTCGACGCCTTTTTCATCAGCGATCGAACCAACGACCAATTTAATTTCTCTATTCATAGTGCCCACCTCAAAATACTAAGTTAGCCTTTTCGATTTCATCAAATGGCAAAACAATAGTCTCGCCTTCAACAATCAAGCTAACAGCTTCACTCGTAACCTCTGCCAATTCACCTCGGTAGGTGCGCCGTCCTTCTCCTTCAATTGATGTTTTTATTTTTATAGGTTGACCTATATAACGTTTATACTGCTCTACAGTAAACAAAGCTCGCGTCAGCCCTGGCGAAGACACTTCAAGAAGGTACTTGCCCTTCATTACATCTTCGACGTCTAACACAGCCCCAATTTGACGACTCGCACGTTCGCAATCATCTAACGAAACACCCTGGGGTGTCTCGATGTAGACCTGCAAACGACTGTTACCTTCAAAACTGTTGAGTTCATAACCCCACAGCTCGTAACCATAAACCGCCAAAGCACCTTGTAAAAGCTCAGTCAACACATTATCTTTTAACATTTACACTTATCACGCACAAACGAAAAGTGGGCACAATGGCCCACTACCGTTAATTAGCTCAGTTATTCCAAAAACATTTGGTAGCGGGGGCAGGATTTGAACCTACGACCTTCGGGTTATGAGCCCGACGAGCTGCCAGACTGCTCCACCCCGCGTCAATCAGTGCGGATTGTAACTCAAAGTTAACATTAAAACAATATGAAGGTGAGATAAAATTCACGCAAAGTGCCACGCAGCACGGTTTTTTCAGAGGAAAAAGAGATAGGCCCTCCAATCTTTGCCCCTCGCCATCGCGAGCGTAGCGTGGCGATCCAGTAATTTTTGGATCACCGCGCTACACACCTCCTAATTCTGAAAAAAAAGTTTCCACTTGAACAAACCCTGTGGCAGAATAGATCCTATGGGGAGGTCTAGGATTTGACCATTGAAGCCATATCACGGAAGGATGCACGGAAACCATGAGCACCAGACATATATTGACTGAGGACGAGATACACACACTGTTGCACTCTGCCAGCACACACCAACAACCCAATTTTCCAGCCAATGACCAGAGCACCCAAGAAAAAAATGCCCCTTTTAGCTCAACTAATCCGCCCAATGCCAATGCCGATCAAATGCTCAACATCATTCAATCGGAACTCAGACAAATTCGACAATTGGTGGCATCTCGCGCAAGTCTCGCTAATGCCAGCCATGGATCACCTTTAAAATTTAAGATTTTAGAGCGCTTAACGCTTCAGGGTTTTCAGCCTAGTGCGTGTGAAAAACTCCTCTCGGGCTTGACCCTCGCTTCCGATGAAGCCACCGCTTGGCAACAAATTGTTTTTAGCCTAGAAACTCAACTCCCAATCTCAACCGAAAACATTTTGGATCATCAGGGAATTATCGCTTTAGTCGGCCCCACAGGATCTGGAAAAACGACCGGGATTGCCAAATTAGCCACTCAATGTTTATTGCGTCACAGCGCTCAAGATATCGGTCTCATTACAACGGATTTTTATAGCGTTGGCGGTCGAGATCAACTATGCACCTTTGGGCGTATCTTAGATATTCCAGTACACCGTGTTAATAACAGCGCCGATTTAGAAGAAACACTGGCACACCTTAGCAGTAAACGCATGATACTCATTGACACACCAGGCATCAGTCATCGCGATCAAGAATTAGCAGATAAATTAGGCTTTATTTTACATTCGCCCAAACCGATAAAAACCATTTTAACGCTTTCCGCAACCACGCATGAAAATTTGATTAATGAAATTATTGATGCCTTTAATTACACTCATCTTTCTGGCATTAGCATAACGAAAATTGACGAAGCACCTTTTATCGGGCATGTACTTTCTTCCTGTATAGATTATCAACTACCGATTTATTCTTATACAAATGGCCAAGATATTCCAGCCAACTTTTCGATTGCTACACTTGAGAAAATTTTGAATTTCGTCATTCAAAAACCCTTAATTAATCTTAATGCTCTCAACACAAAACTTGAGAGCGTTAAATGCTAAATCCCATAAAAATTATTTCCATTTCAGGCGGAAAAGGTGGCGTAGGAAAAACGAATACAGCCATAAATCTTTCCATTGCTCTCGCTGAACTCAACAATAAAGTACTTTTATTCGATGCAGATTTAGGTCTATCAAACGTAGATGTTCTGCTGGGAATTCAAGCGCCAAAAAATATTTCGGATATTTTGCAAGGACGATCTTCAATGCAAGAGATCCTTGTGACAGGACCCGGTGGAATTTTCATTATTCCTGCAGCATCAGGTTTAGAAGAATTGGCAAATTTGGATAATATCGAAATTTCTCGATTAGTGCAGAGTTTCAATCAGATCACGCAAAATATCGATATTATGATTGTTGACACAGCAGCAGGAATCTCTAATCAAGTACTGAGTTTTGTGCATGCGTGTCAAGATAACATTCTGGTCGTGTGCAATGAGCCTACTTCTTTGACGGATGCTTATGCGTTAATCAAAGTACTCGCAAATCAGCAAAGCAATATGAGTTTTAAAATTCTTGCCAACATGACACGAAATGAAGATGAAGGACTTGAGGTTTTTTCTAAATTAAAAACAACCACTGATAAATATCTAGACATCAGCCTTCAATACCTTGGCGCAATTCCTTTCGACCCTCTTCTTCGACAAGCTGTTCAAATGCAAAAACCCGTTATTACCGAATTTCCTGATAGCCCTGCATCAAAAGCTTATCATTTGCTGAGTCATATCGTGAACGATTGGCCCGTGATCAATCGCCCTGAAGGACATATCACTTTTTTCTTTGAGCGATTTCTTCATAACCAACAATTTGCTGGCAATATTTAGAAAGGAGACTATGATGAATTATCAAGAACTTTTTGAGGTACTGATTAGAGCGACCCCAGCAATTACCATTGTTTTTCTTTTTACCTTGATAATCATGCTAACACTTCGCTGGCTAAAAAAACCTCATCCTCAATCAAATCAAGAACAAAATCCTGCGAGTAATCTTTATGATCGAATACACAACTATCAAAATAGTCAACCTGCAAAAACATCCAGAACTTATTCGCGTTCACACTCACAAAGCAATACTTCAACCGACAGCAATTATCATCACGCCATTAAATTATTACAACGTGGCACGGATATAAAAACCTTAGTCGAATATTGCAATCTTACGCAAGGCGAAGCAGAGCTCTTACACGCAGTCTATGCGAAAAAAGCCTAGACGAGCACCCGAATATTATTTCGTCACTTTAAACAACGATAATAGACATTTTGCTGGATCCGACCCTACAAATTCGTTATCATCCAAAATTAAACTACTGATTCATTCACTCATAAAGGGTTATAATCATGCTTACGCCAAGTCAATGGTTGCTCAATGCTACCAAAAAGTGTTTTCTCTCCGTAATTCTAATGGCTTCTTACGCGGCTAGTGCAGCCCACCCCATCGTACTAGAGACAGATTTCGGGCTTCAAGATGGCGCAGTGAGTTCCATGAAAGGTGTGATCTACCAAGTTGAACCCAAGCTCGGTATTTTCGATTTAACCCATGAAATTGCACCACAAAACATCTGGGAAGGTGCGTATCGATTAGTACAAACGGCTCAGTACTGGCCAGCGGGTACCGTGTTTGTCATCGTAGTAGATCCTGGTGTAGGAACTGATCGAAAATCCATCGTCGCAAAAACAAAAACCGGCCAATATTTTGTTACACCCGATAATGGAACACTCACTTTTATCGCTGAAACGGCTGGTATCGATTCAGTGCGAACGATCAACGAAAAAGTTAATCGGCTTCCAGGTTCTGAACGTTCATACACTTTCCACGGTCGCGATGTTTATGCCTACACTGGTGCGCGATTGGCCTCCGGCAGAATTAATTTTGATGGTGTAGGTCCTTTAATGACAGGTGAAATCGTCAAACTTTCACATCAAGCTGCTAAAGTAGAAAAAAACGACATTGTAGGCTCTATTCCAATTTTAGATGTGCGGTATGGTAATGTATGGACCAATATTCCAGCCAAATTACTTGATGAACACCATCTGGTACTGGGGAAAAAATATCTTGTGAAAATTTATCATCACAACAAATTAATTTACGATAATGAAATTCCTTATCTCAACACGTTCGGTGGTGTTCGTGTTGGTAAAGAATTAATGTACATTAATAGTCTTGATAATTTGTCATTAGCTATTAATCAAGGCAGCTTCGCTGGGCGTTATCACATCACGCCTGATCAATTTTGGCGAGTTGAAGTGGAAATTCCAAAGGAAAAATAATGAGGACTAATGTTATGAGTTCTGCGTATTCACAATTAAAGGATCAATTGACAAAGATTTCTCATTTGAATCATCTTCGCAGAATTACAGAATGGGATGAAGCGGTCATGATGCCTGCGGGCAGTGGCGAAGCTCGAGCTACTGCGCTGGCTACTCTCTCAGAAATGATCCATGACATGGAAACATCCGATAAAATAAAGGATTTTATCCAACACGCCAAAACAGAATCTTTGATAGATCCTTGGGAGAAAAAGAACTTAACCCTTATTGAAAGAAATTATCGTCGATCAACCTGTGTTCCAACCCGGCTTATTGCCGAGTCCACAAAAGCAAACTCTCTTTGCGAACAAGCATGGCGTCAATTACGTGCTGACAACAACTGGAAAGATTTTCTACCCTTACTAAAAAAATCATTTTCATTAATTGTAGAAATTGCACAATCAAAAGCGGATGCTCTGCAATGCGATCCTTACGACGCAATGATTGACGAATTCTCGTCGGGATTTAATCAAGCCATTATAGATCCTATTTTCGCCCGTCTCAAAAAAGAATTACCTGATCGCGTCGAAAAAATTATTTCATTTCAACAAAAAGAAAAATTTCTTACACCTGCAGGTCCTTTTCCAATCGATTCACAACGCCAACTGGGCTTAGAGTTAATGCAAGCCTTAGGATTTAATTTTCAACAAGGTCGTTTGGATGTTAGTCATCATCCATTTTGTGGTGGTGTACAAGAAGATGTTCGAATAACAACGCGGTACAACGAAAACGAATTTATCAGTGCAGCAATGGGAATTTGTCATGAAACAGGGCATGCACGCTACGAACAAGCTTTACCTACACAATGGAGTGGTCAACCAGTAGGCGATCATCTGGGTATGGCCGTTCATGAAAGCCAATCACTTTTAGTGGAAATGTACGCGTGCCGCACTCGGGAATTTATGGAATTTTTAAGTCCGCGTGTCATCCACTTTTTCGGTGATCAACCCAGTCTGGCTCCTGATAATTTATATTCATTATACACACGAGTGAAGCGAGGTTACATTCGTGTTGACGCTGATGAAGTGACATATCCTTTACACGTTATTTTACGATATGAACTTGAACAACAATTATTTAAAAAACAATTAACCCTCGAAGATCTACCCGATGCATGGAACGAAAAAATGCAAACATATTTTCATTTATCCACTGTCGATAATTACAGAAATGGCGTGATGCAAGATGTGCATTGGCCTGTAGGATTATTCGGTTACTTTCCTGCTTATACCTTAGGAAGTCTGATTGCAGCACAATTATTTTCTACAGTAACAAAAGCTCACCCCGAATTATTCAGTGAAATCAAACACGGTAATTTCTCTACCTTGTTTAAGTGGCTGAATACTCATATTCACTCACGCGCCTCTTCTGTGGACGTCACCACGCTCATTAAAGATGCGACGGGGTCTGATCTAGATCCTAACTATTATCTCGCTCATATTGATGAACGCTATCTACCTTGACTTGGGGAAAAGGCTTTGCGGCCTAAGCCTGACTTTGCTATGATTGCCGACTTGTCAAAGCGCCCGTAGCTCAGTTGGATAGAGCACCTGGCTTCGAACCAGGTGGTCGGGAGTTCGA
>JAIEPX010000026.1 GCA_019748175.1 Gammaproteobacteria bacterium | reverse complement strand
AATGAAGTCGCTTGATACAATTTCATTCGGTTAACTAATAAAACAAGGTCATAAAAAATGTTAAAGAAAATCATGTTAGCATTCATCTGCTTAAGTTTAAGTTGTCTATCAGCTTCAGAACCTGAGCAAGAAAATCATTCAATGATGTCGACAGATCGCTATCAAATTCAAATTGTAAATGTGGATTCATACCATCGCGTTTTTCTTTTAGATACAGAAACAGAAACACTTTGGATGTGTCAATACAACTATTATAAAGATTCATTTGGCCCATGGATGCAGTTGCCTCCCTTCCCTCGCTAAAAAAAATTTGGAGTGCGAAGGCCCTGCCTTCGCTTTTTTACGCTTCAGACTGATAAAGTTTCTATTCTGATGACTTCCGAAAAATTAAAAGCGAAGGCAGGGCCTTCGCACTCCAAATTCATAGAAATTCTCGTTTTAGATAATAAATATTATTTTTATTGCTAGTTTAATAACAGTTTGTTAATATCTTCTTTTTATTATTATACTAAAAAAGGCTTGTTATGAACGCGATTAATGCAATCACAATTCCAGTTGTTAATTATTATCACGATATCCCTCAAGATACAGCCAAAAAAGTAATGCAAAGTTTTATTGTCGTTTTTGTGTATAGAACATTAGTGAGTGGGAATACTGCCGCAGGATTGTATTCCGCTACTTTAACAGCAACAGCTACAGCGGTTTATTCCTTAATTACTCCTCTTATGAAAACATTTACGAACGGCAGACAGCAGTTTAATGGTATGGAAGAATTTTTTCGTGTAGGGTTAGCATTAATCATAACCAACTCGCTAGCAACAGCTCTCACCGACCAATCAACATTCACAAAACTTGGCTTCAATCACGACCTTTACTACGATGTCGTAGGCTCAGTTTGTCTCCATGCCATTCGAATTTTCTTAACGACGTATGCAAGTATTCCATGTATGACATTCGATACCAATCGAACTAATAGTATCTATTTTACGCCAAGTGCCCCTGTGAATTTGTAAGGCAATTTCAAGAATTCTATGATGCGTTCTCTGCACCTTTGAGTTCAAAGTTTTACCCACTCCAAATTCTTAGAAATTCAAGTTTTAGTTGCTTATATGTTTTCCAAGGTTCGATTCGCTTACCATGGGCTATGTTAAATTTACCCCCTCTCTGTGTACTCTGTGACCTCTGTGGTAAAAAATGTTGCTAAAAAAATTACCACAGAGGTCACAGAGGGCACAGAGGAGAGAAATAGTTTATCGAGACTTATGCAAACGTCTTATACGAGGGTATAGCTATTCAAAAATTTAATTTCTTCAATGCTTGCAAAATTACCCTTTAATTCGAAACATTATTAACATTGACGTTTTACTTTTTAAGTGCTAACTTTTATTATTATTTAATCTAAAAAGGATTTAATTATGACTTTAATACAAACAATCACCGACCCCTTTGTTGACTATTACAATGCGCTTCCGCAAGATTCGACAAAAAAAATTATCACGAGTTTTGGCATTGTATTTGTACTAGAATCATTAACTTTAGGTAATCCTTATGGGGGGCTTTATTGTGGTTCCGTAAGCGCTACGGCTACGGCAATATACGCCTTAATTACACCATTAATGCGATCGCTTGCAAATGGAAGAGCACAATTCACAGCCATTGAAGAACTTTTCCGTGCAGGAGTTGCCTGTATTACTGCGAGCATGCTAGTAGCAGCTGTCACCAATCCGACTTCACTTAGAGCTTTAGGCCTCGACCACAATCTTCGTGCTAGTGTTATAGCGGCGTTATGTGCTCATGTCCTTCGGATTTGCTTCATTGCAGCTGGTAATCTTAGTATTCTTCCGCCTTTGTCGTTAAATACAACTGAAACAAATTGGCTCATGTTTATCCCTGCTCATTTATTAGACGTATAACAAAGAAACTGCCCTTCGGTCATTTTCTATTTATGAATAAGAATCCTATTAATAAGCGTACTTGTAAAAAATAATAAATCAACACACTTCAATTGCATGTTTAATGTTTGTTTGATAAACTACAGATTTATTCAATTTCACCAGAGATAATTATGACCTTGATAGAAACAATCACCGATCCGTTTGTCAACTATTATAATGCGCTTCCACAGGAATCATGTAAAAAAGTTGTCACGAGTTTTGGAATTGTATTCGTCTTAAAATCGGTATTGGAGGGTAACCCCAATGCAAGCTTTTATTGTGCAGTTCTTACTGCGACGGCTGCGACAATCTATACTCTAATCACTCCTATTATGCGTGAAATTGTAAATAATAGACCTCAATTCAGTGTAACTGAAGAAATGCATCGCGCAGGCTTTGCCTATGTTGCTACTTCTATGCTGGCGACAGCTTTCACCGATGAGTCTACATTCAGAAAACTTGGCCTTAAGCAAGAATTTTATTATGTAACTCTTGCCGTTATGGCTTTTCATTTCTTACGAGCTATCACCGGCAAATTATCCCTTAATACGAATGAAACAAATTGGCTCATTTTTTATCCTGACACAGTGACATAACAATGAACCTGATAAGAGCAGTTTCTGAGCCTCTACTCGATTATTACGATGCTATTCCAGCGAACACGAAAAGTGAAGTGCTCAATAGTTTTAAGATCGGGTCTATTGTCTATGCTACGATAAGCAGAAACCTCTTAGGCGGTATATATTGTGGAGCCCTATCTGCCACAGCTAGTTTAATCTATGCCTTGATTACCCCTTTGATGCGATCGATTTCTGGAAGGGCGGAATTCACTGGAACAGAAGAATTTATTCGAACAGGAATAGCAATGCTTGCAGCTGTTCAACTTGCCACAGCATTCACGAACCAGCACACCTTTTACTGGCTTGACTTGGATCCCAATCTATACAAAGGGATTCCATTTTCGCTAATAGGGCACTATATTCGTGCTTGCGGTGATCAGATTTCGTTTAATACAGATAGAGCAAATTGTCTCTTTGTTATTCCGTTTTTTGGACCTATCGAAGAATCTTTCATTAGTTATGAATAAAAATGACGAGTATTTCATTTACTTGTAAGCTCTGAAACAATAGAATGACGTCTGTTTTTCTACTGATCTTAGAGTACCTATGAAAGCTTTTTTTTCTGTTTCCATTCTTATTTTCTCATTATTTTTTTTCTTTCAATTAGAAGCGAAAACGCTGCATGCCATTTTGGTGGTCGATACGGTCCACGATATCAAAAATGTCACTCAAACGGACTTGAAGCGGTGGCAAAAAGAACTTAGCCTTGTTTCACAACATACTGGAATGGTACTAAAAGAAAGGGTGTTCAGTGGACAAAATTTCGCCAAAGAACAGATTCGCAACTATCTCAGGAATTTAAAAGTCTCCTCCGAAGATTCTGTGATTTTTTATTTTTCGGGACATGGATATCGCACTTCTGACAAACAAGGCCGCTGGCCCATTATTACCTTTGAGTTTTTTAAGCCTGGATTGGATGTTGAATGGATTGCAGAAACGATCCGTAACAAGAAACCTCAATTTGCCCTCATATTTACCGATTGTTGCAACAATTACCTCGAAAGGGGATTTGATAATCCAACCAAAAATATCATCATCAATCTGAAAGATGGTTTTGCCCATTATCCAGGCTATGCTCAACTCTTTTGCCATGCCAAAGGATGTGTTGTTGTTTCTAGCTGTGACAAGGGGCAGTTTTCTTATGGCTCCCATTATGGCGGCCTCTTCACTCAATGTTTTTTTAGCAGTCTAAATCGTGAATTATCCGAAAAGAAACCCAGCTGGAAAAATTTGGTTCAAAGAGCTAGCGGCTACATAAGAAACGTTCAGACACCCATTTGTGAGATCTATCTCTAAATTTATTGCAGACATTTTATCAATTGTCTATTCTCTCCTAGTAAAAATTTTATTTGGAGTACAAAAATGGTCGAATTTCCCTCTACAAACCCATTCTCAAACCGAGCTCATTCCTATAGGCCCTCTGAGCATAATCCATCTCAAGATGATGTTGAAATGGAAGATGTTCCTGAACCAACAGTAGCAATCCCTCTAAATGATAATAACTTAGCACAAATAGCTGCTATGCAAGCAACTCTTGAGGATATCGATTCTAGACACAGTGCAATAATTTCACAGCTATCACAACAAATAAATCCAAATCCACAATTAGGACAAACAATACTTAACCTGAGCGAGGAGGTTTCTACCGTGAAACAGCAGATTGAAAATTTTATATTAACTCTTCCAGACATCCCAGAGTCCTATAGTAATGTCCAGGTATTACGGATCAGGTTTTTCCTTATAGAAAACATCCAGAATGAATTGGTTGTAGCGTTCCGTGTCATAGGAAATCAAGCAATAGGTGCTTAAAAGAAATAACGCATTAGTCAGAACAAAGCGACTCTAGCGACCATTACAACGGAAAGGACCATATTGTAAATTAAGAGCTTGAAAGTCTCAAACTGCAACAGCCCAGGGGCAACGCGCCTGGGTTGGGGTGTAAACTTCAACCCAGGGTTAAGATGCAAGGAAAACGCAGTCTGAAAGGCTGCAACAATACTAAGAAATCATCTCGCAGCCCTTACGCTGCATTTTTTTACATCTAATACTACCTAAGAAACGTACAGACGTCCATTTGTGAAATCTATCTCTAAATTTATTGCAGACAATGTATCGTTAGCCTATTCTCTCCTAGTAAAAATTTTAATAGGAGTAATAAATTATGACTTACCTAAGCCCTACATCCCCATCCTTAAGTTCAACTCCTCCATTGAGCCCTTCCAGTCCTTCTCAAGAAGAGATTAAAATAGAAGATGCGGCAGTTGCAGAACAACCTACACCAATAAATGAAGATAAATTAATGTTAGAAATAACGCTCTTGCAGCAACGTTTATTAGATATTTTGGCTAGACAGCTTTTGATATCAAAGCACTCACGTAAAAGTGACCCAATTTTAAGAACCACAGCAGTTAGCCTTGGACATGAAATCTCTAGAGCTAAACAGCGAATTGAGCAATTCACACCAGCCCTCCCTAGCAATTCCAGTGGGTCTGAAGCGCCCTACAGCGACACTCTTTTGTTTGGTCAAATCCTACACGACTTGATTAGCAAACTAGAAACCAATCAGGCTATATTGATTAATTCTCTTCCCCAGTTGGAGCAACAGTTGTAAATACATAGAGAAGTTCTGTTGATAACAAATCACTAGATATAGACAATGAGGAAATATCACCAAGGAGATTTTATGAAAAAAATGACCTTTGCAGCCCTGCTGTTTGTGATTTCTACTCAAGCGGTTTTCGCCAACACGGCCCCTTCATCAATGAGCCCACCATCGGCAGGTTCTGGTACTATTCAGGCCATGCCCAAGCTTGAAAGACCGGTGGAAAAGAAGCAGACCGAAGAACCGATGCCAAGCATCACCAGAGCCCCTCAGCTTACGGCTAAGCACGCCAGCTACTTTTTTCCTGGTATCATTGTCTATCGAGGGGGTAAATGGGAGGGGAGTGATCACCTACTCAATCTCACCAACAATATCGGTCTATATATCTCTATCGTAAAACCTCATGATGTTACACTTGATATTAGCGAAGAGCATTTGAAAAAAGCTGTAGCCGATATCTTTGATAAGGTCAATATTAAGCCGACCACATTAGCGCCAGAAGGAAAGCCGCCGCTACCAGCTTTTGAGATTGAAATATTAATTTATCCAATTGAAAGGGGATACGTAGCGTGCTGCTCAGGAAGCCTTTTTGAGTCAGTTACCCTTCAACGCTTTGTTTTAGATCAGAATATGGCGTTTCAAGCGATTACTTGGCAGAAAGAGACCTTGGTTGTAAGTCCTACTGAAAAATTTGCTGAACAACTGACATCCTCAGTGCAAGAAATAGGGCAAGCTTTCGCCGATCGATTTGAAACATTTGATAAGATGAAGAAGTAACATACAGTTGAAACTCTGTGGCTTAAAGATATTAATTGAATCTTTATAAAACCACAGAGTTTCGAATAAATTACTAGGCTTGCGTAAAAATTCTTAAAATTGTATGGACTTGAGATAGTAAACAATGTATTATGAAGTATAGGCATATCAATTGAGGTAATGATCATCAATTAAACCCTTTACGCATTGTGAAGTTCAGATGCGCAAAGAGGCTCAAACGTAAACTCTGGCTTATAGAGGAAATTAATCTTTCCCAAGTCGTCATCTTGCCGATATCTAAGACGAGTTACTCTGTTTCTGTTTCTCCTTGCTAACTTCTTCACAGTTGTAGATCTCTTGCTTACTAAAAGCAAGATAACAAGTTGTCCTTTTCGGGGTCGAGGGGAACCGA